>CAZPAT010000055.1:6769-8029 GCA_964584485.1 uncultured Bifidobacterium sp. | reverse complement strand
AGGAAGGGCGAGCGCATCAGCCCGCGCATCATGCCGAAGGACGAGGCCGAGAGGAAGGCGGAGGCCAAGGCCGCCAAGGCCGAGGCCCGTGCGCAGGCGAAGGCCGAGGCCGACGCGCGCAAGCAGTCTCACTGAAGTATCCTCACCTGCGTGACCGTGCTAGGCGGGGAGCTAGCGGTGCCCTGTATCCGCAATCCGCTACAGCGGGGCTGAATCCCCGCCCGAGGGTCCTACTCGGAGGCACGGGCTCGGACGACGAGGCATTGAAGGCGAGGTCCCATTCGGTGGGCGACCGTGAACCAGGTCAGGTCCGGAAGGAAGCAGCCTTAAGCGGACCCGCTCACGCGCAGTGGGGCTCCCTCGCCGGAGTCACGTCCCCGGGCACCACCTCCCGGCAGGTATTCGACGGCGGGTGCACGGTCACACCTCATCCCTCGTGACAGATCCAGGACAGAGCCTCTACAACAGGTACCGGCCCCGCCGATTCGAGGACCTCGTCGGCCAGGAGCACGTGGCGCGCACGCTGGGCAACGCCCTCGAGCGCGGCACCATCGCCCATGGATTCCTGTTCTCGGGCCCGCGCGGCACGGGCAAGACCACCACCGCGCGGATCCTGGCCCGGTGCCTCAACTGCCAGGCCTTCCCCGCCCCCACGCCCACGCCCTGCGGCGAGTGCGACTCGTGCCGGCGCATCGGACGCGACGACTGGCTGGACGTGGTGGAGGTGGACGCGGCATCCAGCGCCCGCCGCATCGATGAGATGCGCGAGTGGCTGGAGAGCGTGCGGTACGCGCCGGTGGCCTCGCGGTACCGCGTGACCATCATGGACGAGGCGCACCAGATCCAGGAGGGCGCCGCGAGCGCCCTGCTGAAGACGCTGGAGGAGCCGCCGCCGCAACTGGTGGTGATCCTGTGCACGACACACCCCTGGGACCTGCTGCCCACCATCCGGTCCCGCCTGCAGACCTACGCCCTGCGCAAGCCCGGGGTGGCCAACCTGATGACGGTGCTGGAGCGCGTCGCCCGGGCGGAGGACATCGAGGCCAGCCCGCAGGCCCTGGACCTGGTGGCGCGCGCCGCCGATGGTTCGTACCGCGACGCGCTGGGGCTGCTGGACCAGATCGCCACGTTCGGCAACGGCACGGTGGAGATGGCCGACGCGCTCGACCTGCTGGGCGTCGTGAGCCGCGAGACGCTGTTCGACCTGGTGGACCTGATGACCCAGGGCGACGCCGCAGGGGCCTTCGAGATGCTGGAGTC
>CAZPAT010000055.1:2805-6669 GCA_964584485.1 uncultured Bifidobacterium sp. | reverse complement strand
GCCCGCGGAGCCGGTGCCCGCCGATGCCGAGCACATCGGCCGGGCGTGGCCGCGCATCCTCGGGATCCTGGAGCAGCGCTCCCCGCACCTGCATGCGTTCCTGCAGGACTCCGAGGTGCGGTCGGTGCAGGACGGCGTCCTCACCATCGCCGTGAAGGGCACCGTCGCCGTGGGCATGCTGTCCCGTCCGGACGAGCGGGCGGGGGTGGCCGCCGTGGTGGGTGACATCTGCGGGCAGGACATCGCGGTGGCGTTCGCCGAGGCCGCGGGCGGGCCCGCGCCGGCCGCCGAGGCCGCGGGCGGGGACGATGCCGGCGATCCGCAGCCCGGGAAACGGGTGGATCACCAGCAGCTCATCGACGAACTCCGCACGGCCTTTGGCGCCGAGCTGATCGACACCGACAACAGGGAGTAGCCGCCATGGCGATGAACCAGCAGAAGCTCATGAAGCAGATGCAGAAGATGCAGGAGGACATGGCGCGCGCCCAGGAGCAGCTGGCGCAGGAGACCGTGTCGGCATCCGCCGGTGGCGGGGCCGTCACCGCCACCGTGACCGGCGCCATGGAACTGGTGAGCGTGGAGATCAGCCCCGACGCCGTTGACCCCGAGGACGTCGAGATGCTGCAGGACGTCATCGTGGCGGCCGTCAACGAGGCCATGCGCGCCGCGCAGGAACTGGCCAACCAGCGCCTGGGCGCGGTGACCGGTGGCCTGTCGGGGCTCGGGCTGCCGGGCTTCTAGCCCGGGCGCGTACGCCGCATGGCGTCAATCCTCACCCCGTCGGTGGATGCGCTGGTGGCCGAGCTGGCACGGCTGCCGGGCATCGGGCCGCGCAGCGCACAGCGCCTGGCGTTCCACCTGCTGAAGGCGCCACCCGAGCGCCCCGCGGCGCTGGCGGAGGCCATTACGGCAGTGGTCGAGCGGATCGGGCCATGCACCGAGTGCTTCTCGTTCGCGGAGGGCGACCTGTGCCCGGTGTGCGCGGATCCGCGGCGCGACCCCACGCTCATCTGCGTGGTGGAGGAGCCGTCGGCCATCATCTCCATCGAGCGCACGCATGAGTTCCGCGGCCGGTACCACGTGCTGGGAGGGGCGCTGTCGCCCATCGACGGCATCGACCCCGAGGACCTGCGCATCGCCGAGCTGGACCAGCGCATCGCGCGCGACGGCGTGACCGAGCTGGTGATCGCCACCAACCCGACCATGGCCGGCGAGGCCACGGCCCTGTTCCTTGCCGATCGCGTGCGCGGGCGACTGCGCGTGACGCGCCTCGCCAGCGGGCTCCCGGTGGGCGCCGACCTGGAGCACGCGGACGAGCTGACGCTGGGGCGCGCACTGCTGGGGCGCCGCGAGATCTGAGTGCGCGGGAGGGTCCGGGGCGCCGGTTAGCCTGCATCGCGATGGCAGACGCACCCCCGGACACCCGGGCAGCCGCCGCGGCCGCCTACTCCGACCTCGATCCCCGGGAGCGGCGCAGGGTGCTGATGGTCGCCGGGCTGCGCATGGTGGTGTCGCTCGCGGTCCTCATCGGCATCTTCGCCGCCATCCCGCCGCGCGACGTCGCCGCGGGCAACGTGGCCACGGGCATGATCGTGGGGTTCCTGCTCCTGCTCGGACTGGTCGCATGGGAGATCTACCGGACGATCAACGACCCGTACCCCGAGGTGCGCGCCGGAACGGGACTCTTCGTTCTGGTGACCGCCGTCATCGTCATCTTCTCGCTCACCTACGCCACCATGGCCGCATCGGACCCGAGCGCGTTCACCGCCCCCATGGAGAAGAGCGACGCCGTCTACTTCACGGTGACCACGCTGTCGACCACCGGCTTCGGCGACATCACCGCCGTGTCGGAGGGGGCGCGGTGGGTGGTGACCGCGCAGATGCTGTTCGACCTGGTCCTGCTGGTGGGCCTGGCGCGGGTGTTCATCCTGGCCGCCAAGGCCGGCCGCGCCCGCCGGGCACGCGGGCAGTAGGCATGTGAGTGGGCAGTACTGGGATTGAACCAGTGACCTCCCGCGTGTGAGGCGGGCGCTCTCCCGCTGAGCTAACTGCCCGGGACGCGAGAGGGTACCACCCCCTCGCGTCCCGTTCAGCGGAGAGGGAGGGATTTGAACCCTCGAGCCGGGGTATACCCGACTACGCGATTTCCAGTCGCGCTCCTTCGGCCGCTCGGACACCTCTCCGGGACGCGGGATCGTACCGGACCCGCGCTGGTACGCTCCCGCGCGGAGAGATGGCAGAGCGGTCGAATGCGGCGGTCTCGAAAACCGTTTCGGGCTTCAGGGTCCGACGGGGGTTCAAATCCCCCTCTCTCCGCTGGTCCGCCGGTCACGGGCCGCGCATCGCCGCGGCCCGTGACCGGCGCGCAGGGGCCGCGATATGCGGGGCACCGGTAGATTCCACGGCAGTCCCCCCGACCCATGGCACCCCCGCCCGACAACCGCAGGGCGAACGCGGCCGCCGCGCTCGCCGTCGTCGCACTGGCGATCGCCGTTGCCGGTGCCGGATACGCGGCGGTGGCCCTGCCCCGTGACTCGGTGGGCACCGCGCAGATACGCGCGGGCGCGGTGACCTCCGCGAAGGTGAGGAACCACTCCCTCCTGGCCGTGGACTTCCGCAAGGGCCAGCTGCCGCGCGGACCGCGGGGGGACGAGGGCCCGGCGGGGCCGGTGGGTGCCACAGGACCCACCGGCGCGCAGGGTCCAGCCGGACCCGCCGGTGCGACCGGCCCCGAGGGCCCTGCGGGCGCCACCGGGGCCCGCGGTGCCACGGGTGCGACGGGCGCCACCGGGGCCGTGGGCCCGACCTGGGGGACGATGTGGGAGGCGAACAGCGGAGGGGTTGCTAGTTGCGTCCCCTCAGACCTCTTGTCGCGCAACATCACCCTCGAGCAGCCCAGCCGCCTCTACGTCTCCGCCATGGCGCAGGTGAGCGCGGCCTCCACCGCCGACATGCAGCTGAGCGTCGACGTGCTGAGTGGCGGGGGCACCATGGGCACGATCGACACCGGTGCCGCGATGACCGCCCCCGTGGTGCCCACCCTCATGACCCTCACGGGGATCATCAGCGACATCGGCGGCGTGGTGGACCTGCCCGCGGGCAGCTACCAGGTGCGGTTCCGGCTGGCCGAGACCGCCCCCTGCACGGTGGCAATCACCGCCACCGCGCCCACGCTGTCGGTGGTGACGCTGGGCGTCGCCCAGTAGGCGGGGCCTACGCCGCCGGGCGCCCGAGTATCCAGCCCTCCACCGCGGTACGCGCGGGATCGAGCCCATCGGGCATGTCGGCGAGCAGGCCATCCATCACGGCCATCACCTGCAGGGCGCCCATGAGGGCGTCGAAGCCGTCCTCGCCATCCGGCCCCGCGCCGAAGCCGTCGTCCACCACCTCCTGCAGCGGCGCGGCGGCGCGGAGCGATGGCAGGTGCCCTGCGGCCCAGTGCAGCGCCTGCCGCGCGCGATCGCGGCGGTCGTCCTGCCGGCGCTTGCTCCACCCCGTGCGCGGCAGGCCGAGCGGCCACTCGTAGGCCGCGCGCGGGTAGCACTCGGCCAGCACCACGCCGCCCGGGCGCGCGAGCGCGGGCAGCCGGCCATCCATGGGCCAGAGCCGCACGTGGTCGTGCGCGAGCGCGGGTGCCACCACCTCTCCCCACGCCGACAGCGCCGCGCGCCCCACCTGCTGGGCCCCCACCAGCCAGAACACCGGGGCCGCGGCGGGCACCCGGCCGGGAACCCGCCGGTCGCAGGCGCGCAGCAGCTCACCGGGGCCGCTCAGCCCCAGGCCCCTCACCAGGTCGCCGCGGGAGGTGCCGCCCGGCGCCCGGGGGTAGAACGGCCGGCCGGTGGCGATGTCCGCGGCCGTGGG
>CAZPAT010000055.1:0-2705 GCA_964584485.1 uncultured Bifidobacterium sp. | reverse complement strand
CGCCCGGCGCCCGGGGGTAGAACGGCCGGCCGGTGGCGATGTCCGCGGCCGTGGGCGCGGGTTCGGCGAACCACGGCCACCTGCCGTCGCGCATGCCTGCAAGGACCTGGCGGAACCCGGTGACCCCGGCCGCGTGCGCCCATGCGCGTGGCACGCCCAGCGGCACGTCGAGCCCCGCCACCACGCATGCGCCCGCGGGGTCGCGCAGCAGGGCCATGTGCTCCGCGTCGTCCCACGGACGGGGCGGCTGCACGTGCCATCCACCGCCGTCATCGCGCGCCACCACCACGCGGCGGCGCCCCGGCCGCATGCTCCAGTCGGCATGCAGGACGATCCGGGTCAGTCGAGCGGCGGGTACTCGATGACCTCGCTGAAGTGCACGATGGTCACCTGATCATCCTCGGTGATGTCGCGCGAGTAGATGTGCGTGAGGAACTGGATGATGTCCTCGACCAGGCGGAACTCCGGGTTGTCCCGCTCGATCTCACGCTGGGTCAGGTCGCCCACCCGCTTGAACGTGACCTCGTCGATGATCGCCGTGAACAACCGCTGGCGCGGCCCATGGCGATGCCCCACCGTCACCCAGACCAGCTGGCCGCGCTCGTACTTGCCGCGCTTGTCACCCAGGCGGATGGTGGCCGTCTTGCGCCCCTTGCGCAATTGCTCGATGAACAGGGGCGAGTAGAAGTTGAGCGCGTACATGCGGGCTACGCCACCGCCGCGATGAGCCGGTCGCGCGCACCGGAATCGCGCACGGCGAGGAATCCGTCAGCGCTCAGGTCGCGCACGCGTCGCTTGGCCGCGCGGATGATGGCCTTCTCCCCGTCGTGCGTGATGAGCGACTCGGCCTCGCCCAGCGGGACCAGCTGCACGTTGTCCACCTCGGCCTGCTCGAACCGCGCGGGCGAGCCCGCCCGGTAGAGCATGAGGAAGAAGTCCACGCTCTTGTTGATACGGCTGCGCTCGGCGCGCGCCCAGAACCGGTAGGAGATGGTGCCGAGCGGCTCGAGCACCAGTCCGGTGAGGCCGGCCTCCTCGCGCATCTCGCGCACGGCGGCCTCGGCGGCGCCTTCACCGTCCTCGATACGGCCCTTGGGAAGGCCCACAACCTCGCTGCCGGGGACGGTGATCAGCGGCACCAGGATGTGATCGCCCACGGGCACGAGCAGGACGCCACCCGCCGATCGCTCATGCCTTACCCGTGCCATGGGGCGACGATACCCGTGCGACCGGCCGTCTCAAAGGGCCGGGGGCCCCGGATTGCCCCGGGGCCCGGGCGACGGCGCGCGACCGGGCCAGGGCCGGGCATCAGGCCAGGCCGATCCCATCGCACAGGTAGACGTCCTGGATGGCGTTGAGCAGGGCCACGCCCTCCTTCATGGGCCGCTGGAATGCCTTGCGGCCGCTGATCAGCCCGGCCCCGCCCGCGCGCTTGTTGACCACCGCGGTATAGACCGCATCGTGCAGGTCGTTGTCGCCCGAGGCGCCGCCCGAGTTGATGAGCGGAATGCGGCCCATGTAGCAGTGGGCCACCTGGTAGCGCGTCATGTCAATCGGGTGATCGCTCATGAGCTTGCCGTACATGCGCGGGTCGGTCTTCCCGAACTTCAGGGTGTCGAAGCCGGGCGCCGCGGTTTCGGGGGCCTTCTGCTTGATGATGTCGGCCTCGATGGTGACGCCCAGGTGGTTGGCCTGGCCGGTGAGGTCGGCGGCCGTGTGGAAGTCCTCGTCGTCGGTCTTGAACGCGGGGTTCCGCAGGTAGCACCACAGCACGGTGGCCATCCCGAGGTCGTGCGCCATCTCGAAGGCCTGGGCCACCTCCTGGATCTGCCGCTTGCTCTCGTCCGATCCGAAGTAGACGGTGGCACCCACCGCCACGCAGCCCATGTCCCGCGCCTGCTCGACCGACGCGAACATGATCTGGTCGTACCCGTTGGGGTAGGTGAGGAACTCGTTGTGGTTGATCTTCAGCATGAAGGGGATGCGGTGCGCGTACCGGCGCGCGACCGACCCCAGTACGCCGAGGGTGGTGGCGACCGCATTGCACCCGCCCTCGATGGCCAACTCGACGATGTTGGCCGGGTCGAAGTACGCGGGGTTCTTGGCGAACGACGCGCCGGCCGAGTGCTCGATGCCCTGGTCCACCGGGAGGATGGACAGGTATCCGGTGCCGCCCAGGCGCCCGTGGTCGTACATCTGCTGCAGCGAACGCAGCACGGGGATGGAGCGATCGCTGGCCGCCGTGACGCGGTCGACGAAGTCAGGGCCCGGCTTGCTCAGCCGCGATGCCGGGATGGTCTTGCAGCGATGGTCGAGAAGGCCCTTGGCGTCCCTGCCGAGGATCTCCTCGATGCGCGTGAGTGATGCGTCGCCGGACGCCATGCGGTAACTCCCTGGTGGCTTGCACCACGGATGCTACCGGCATGGCAGGGGGGCTACTTGCCCCCGAACAGGCGCTTCAGCCAGCCCATGAAGCCGCCACCGGAGGACGACTCCGCGGCCGCTGCGCCCGCCGACTCCGCGGCGGCCGACGACGACGAGGCGTCCTTGGACACCCACTTGTCGAGGTCCTCCCAGCCGGTCTTGCCGGCGGTCTTCGTGGCGCTGGCGCCGTCGCCCACCCACTTGTCGAGGGCCTCCCAGCCGGTCTTGCCGGCCGTGACGGTGGCCGAGCCGACGTCCTTCGCCGCGCCGGCGGAGTCGCC
>CAZPAT010000054.1:2314-8081 GCA_964584485.1 uncultured Bifidobacterium sp. | reverse complement strand
AGCGTCTGCGACACCTTCCTCAGCCCGAAGGGCGGGGCCTGGGTGGCCACGATGACCGCCCCCAGGCCCCTCTCGCCCTTCAATGCCCGGCGCGCCGCCTCGTAGGCCATCGTGAGGGTGTCCTCATCGAGGCCCGGGGTGGCGAGCCCGCGCGACCGGGGACGTCCCGGCCGCCCGTAGAACTTCTGGATCTCACCGAGCGGAGCCCGGTACTGGGGTACGTAGGCCCCGTAGCTGGTGAGTACCGCCATGGCCTAGCGCTTCACCTTCACGCCGGCTTCCTCGCGGTCCCAGGTGTCCGCCGTGATGCCCTCGTCGCGCAGCTTGTTCTTCTGCACGCGCTCGGTGGGCGTCTTCGGCAGGGCGTCCACGAACCGGATGTAGCGCGGCACCATGAAGTACGGCATGCGCTCGGCCATGAACTCCGTCAGCTCGACCATGTCGGGCGTGTCGCCCTCGGCGATGCAGACGATCATGATCTCGTCCTCCGAGGACGCACCCTCGCCGGCCTTCACGCCGATGGCTGCGGCCTCCTTGACGTTCGGGTGCTCGGAGACCTGGCGCTCCACCTCCATGGACGACACGTTCTCGCCGCGGCGGCGGATGTAGTCCTTCACGCGGTCCATGAAGTAGATGTAGCCGTTCTCGTCCATGCGGCCGAGGTCACCGGTGTGGAGCTTCAGGTTCTTGAAGTCCTCCGCGGTCTTCTCGGGCATGCCGTAGTAGGCACGCATCACGATGTTCGGGATCTTCATGTCCACGACGATCTCACCCGGCGTATCGGCCGGCAGCGGACGGTCCGTGCCCGGCTCCACCACGAAGACCTCGTAGCCCGGATTGGCGACGCCAATGGAGCCCGGGACCGGGTCCCTGGTCGGGTCCATGTAGGTGGCCATGCCGGTCTCGGTGAGACCGTACCCCTCGATGAACTTGACGCCGAAGCGCTCCTGGAACTCGTAGTAGATGTCCTTCGGCGTCGGCGCGGCGAACACGGTGTGCACCTTGTGCGCCTTGTCCAGGTCCGACGGCGGGATGTTCCAGATGAAGTACGACACCGCGCCGATCGAGTTGAAGATCGTTGCCTCGGCGTCGATCACCTGCTGCCAGAACTGGCTCGACGAGAAGCGCTCCACGTAGGCGATGCGGGCGCCGGCGACCAGGGCCGGGTAGCCCGACAGCACCTGGGCGTTGCTGTGGAACAGCGGCAGGCACGAGAAGAACGTGTCATCCGCGAGCTGCTCGATGGAGCGGCCGGAGGTCTTCGACACGACCTCCATCAGGCCGCGGGCCGAGAAGTAGTCGGCCGCGTTCTGCTTGATCACGCCCTTCGAGCGACCGGTGGTGCCCGAGGTGAACATGATGCGGGCGTCATCCACCCACGAGTACTCGACGTCCGGCTCGCTGTCCGGCGCCTCCATGAGGGCGTCGAGCGGCTCCCACTTGAACGACGGGTCGGGGCCCTCCTGCTTGCCCGTCTTCATCACGATGACGTGCTCCAGCATGGGGAGCTCCTTCGCGATGAAGTCCAGGCGGTCCAGGAAGATGTCCGAGATGAACAGCTTCTTGGCCTCGACCAGGTTGATGGTCCAGGACAGGAAGTCGCCCTTGTAGGCGGTGTTGATCGACGACATCACGCCGCCGGCCTTGAGGATGCCGTACCAGACCGGCAGGAACTCCTCGCAGTTCGGCAGCATCACGCTGACCGACTCGCCCTTCTCCACACCGCGTGCCAGCAGCGCGTTGGCGATGCGGTTGGCGCGGCTGTTCACCTCGCCGTAGCTCACCCAATCATTACCCGCGAACTTCAGGTAATCGCGGTCGGGGTGGGCCTCCGCCCGATCCCTCAGGACCTTCGCGAGGATCCAGTTGGTGGGATCCTCCTTGGCGTACCAATCGCTCCACTCGGCCATTGCCGTCTTCTCTCCTCGTGCGCTCTACTCGGAACCCGCGGGTCAGCCCGCGGGGGTGAACTTGGGCATGGTGATCTCGTCGGTGACGTCGTCGAAGACGATGCGCACCTTCATGCCGATAGTGACGTCCTCGGGATCCAGCGACGGGTAGCCATCCTCGTCCTTCACGAGGATGGTCATCATCCGCGGGCCCTCGTCCAGGTCGACCAGCGCCACGATGTGCGGCGGGTCGCCCTTGTACGCCTTGCTCGGCCCGATGAAGTGGGTCGAGTAGGTGTAGACGGTGCCGTTGCCGGAGGCGTCGGTCCAGGCGGTGTGACTCAGCGTGCCCGGCGCGTACTTGCGCGGGTACCAGAAGGGCTTGCCGGCGTCATCGCAGGGAAGGATGAAGCGGTGCTCCTTCAGCGCCTCCCAGAACGTGGCGTCCTCGGGACGCAGGTCGGGGAGCGGCTTGTTGTATGCGGGCTTCTCGGACATCTCTCGGTGTCTCCTCGTTCTCGTCGTGACGTGGGCTACGCCGCCGACGGCGGCTCGCTGGACAGGACCAGCGCGCTCGTGGCCGCGAGGATGCCGCCCGAGCCGTTCGTGATCGCGAGCTTGGCGTCCGGCACCTGGTGGTTGCCGCCGTTGAACTCGGTCTTCGCGGAGTCATCGGCCTCGCCGCGAAGCTGCAGCACGGCCTCCACGATGTGGTGCATGGCGCCAAGGTGCGCCTGGCGGATGAGCCCGCCGTGGGTGTTCATGGGGAGCTTGCCGCCAAGCTTGGCGTTGCCCTCCATCACCCAGTCGCCCGCCTCGCCCACGCCGCAGATGCCGAAGCCCTCCAGCGCGATGAGCGGGGTGAACGAGAACGAGTCGTAGATCTCCGCCACGTCGAGGTCCTGCGGCGTGATGCCGGCGACCTCCATGGCACGGCGACCGGCGCGGCCGAGGCCGTCGCGAACCGAGGCGACCGACTCGGCCTCGGAGATGTACTGGTGCGAGAAGCCCTCGCCGATGCCGGTGATGTACACGGGCTTCTTCTTCATGCTCTTGGCGCGGGCCTCGGTGGTGACGATGAAGGCCGCGGCGCCGTCACTCACCAGCGAGCAGTCCATGGCGTGGAACGGGGTGGCGATCCACCGGTCGTTCAGCACGTCCTCCACGGTCACCGCGTCGCGGAGCATGGCGTTCCACTTCAGCGCCGCATGCTCGGACTGCGTGGCGACAACGGCCGCCAGGGCGTCCTGCGGCACGTTGTGCTCGTACATGTAGCGCTGGGCCAGCAGGCCGTAGCCACCGATGGTGGTCAGGCCGAAGGGCGCCTCGTAGGCACCGTGGCTCATCTCGCGGGCCATGGCGATCATGCCCGACGAGGAGATGCCCGAGCGGGTGTTGTCACCGCGCACGCACAGCACGCACTCGGCGAGGCCGGCGTCGATGGCCAGCGCGGCCTGCACGGCCATCAGCGGGGCGGTGGCACCACCAACGGCGACCGACGCGAAGTACCCGGGCTTCATGCCCATGTAGTCGGCGAGCGTGGTGGAGTGCATGAGCGTCGACTCCACGAAGGAGAAGGCGGTGACGATGCCGTCGACGTCCTTCAGCTCGAGGCCGGCGTCATCCAGCGTGGTGCGGGTCACCTCGGCGAGCAGCTCGAACGAGCCGCGGTCACTGATGATGCCCTGCTCGGTCTCGCCGACACCGGCGATGCAGATGCCCTTGCTGAGCATCCGGCGTGCTTCCTTGACGTCGGGCGTTCCCTCGGCCATTCCGTGTCCTCCCAGAGGCGTCTTCGCGGTTCCGGGCGCGACGATTGCGGCCACCGAACCCGTGGGCTCCGTGACCGCCTCGGCGACGACCGGCTACCTGGTCGCGCGGCCCTCTGTTCGGACCGCCGTCTTACCGGCTGAGGAATGTACCCACCACGCCCCGGGTTCGCCTGAGAACGGTCGGCGGGTGCTCAGGCGCCGGGCGCGCCGTGCAGGGGCAGGCCCGCCTGCGCACGCGCGATGCCCTCCGCGCATACGCCGTACCCCAGCCACGGGCAACCTCCACACAGGTCGCCCAGGTCGTCGGGCGCCACCCGCTCGGCCACCCGCGCGCGCAGGTCGGCCCACGACATCTCGTCCCCCGAACTCACGCCCAGCACGCCGGCCACGCGGGCGTCCTGGCGCACCACCGACAGCCCGTACCGCATGCATCCGCCCGTGGCGAGTGACGGGCAGGCCCGGCACACGGCATCCGACCCCACGCGCACCCGCACGCGCACGTCCGGCTCGTCGCGCAGCCGGGCGACGATTGCCGCAAGCGATGCCACGAAACCCTCGGAGTAACCCATGCCGCGGAACCCATGCACGCACAGTGCGTGGTGCGCGCTGAGATCGATCAGGTCGCGGTCCATGCGGGAACGGTATTGCACCGGTGCCCGCAGGGGCGACCCCGCTAGGCGTCGGCCGTATCCAGGCGCGGGGGCCCGGCCGCCATCAGCGAGTCCGCGACGGCCTCGGTGAGAAACTGCACGCGGGCCCAGAGCAGCGCGGCCTCGCGGGCACGCGCGGCCTCGGGCGCACGCTCCCACAGCGGCGCCGCCACCTCGGAGCCCGACAGGCCCTCGGGGGTCGTGCGCGCCACGGCGTCGTCCACCAGCTCGCGATTGCGCAGCAGGTGCTCGGCCTGCCACTCGGTGACGCGGCGGGCAAAGGCCGGTCCGTCGTCGCCGCCCGGGCTGCATGTGGACCCGATCCCCTCGGCGTACAGGCGCCCCAGGGCGCGCAGTTCCACCTCGCGGTGGTCATCGTTGGGGTCGGCGGCGAGGCCGCGCTGCTCGGCGCGGGCCTCCTCGTCCAGCCGCAGGGCCTCCAGCCGCTCTTCGCCGCCCACGAGCCACTTGTCCATGTCGGCGGAGAAGGACGCCGGAACCGCGGGCCAGTTGGCCTGGATGGCCGCCGACAGGTGACGCAGCCAGGCACGCGCCGAGGCCTGCCGCGCACGATCCAGGCGCTGCTCCGGCGTCGGCAGCCCCTGGCCGCCCTCCGCGGCCATGAACTCCTGGATGAGGGCCTTCGAGCCCTCCTCCTTCATGCGCTCGTCCAGCGCCGGGCGGTTGTCGACCATCCACGTGACGAGTGTCTCGCCCAGCGCGGGGCCGCTGTTCTCCTGTCCATCGGGCATGCGGCGACGCTACCATCGCCCCCCCAACCCGGAAACCGACATCGGTGGCAAGGAGAGCCTCGTGGCCGACGATCCGTATTACGACAAGGAGACCGACACCTACCGCGTGATCCACAAGGGTCACCCGAGTGCGTCGGCAGTGACGAACAGCGAGGGCGTCACGGTCTTCTTCGACCCGGACAACAACGACGTCCTGGGCTTCTCGATCGCGAATTTCTCGGCCTACTACGAGGCCCACGTCACCCCCGAGGGTGAGTTCGAGGTGGTGCTGCCCGCGCGCGTGCCGGCGAACCTCGAGGAGGAGATGGACTTCGACGAGGAGACCATCACGAACAACGTGAGGATCGCCGAGATCTACTAGCGCCCCGAAGGGGTGGAACCCGGAGCCGCGTGGCCGCGCCGCCAGTGGCGGCGTGACCGGCGCGGGCGGAGGGCGCGCCCGGAGTGCCCTACCCGGCGGGGGCCAGCAGGTCGGCCACGCCGGGGAGCACCTCCGGGGCGGGCCGCGGGATGACCAGGGTGGCGTAGCGGTCGTAGTGGGTGCGGGTGGTGCCGACGATCGCCACCTTGCCGCCGCGCTTCAGGGGCACCGACGGCAGCATGGCCATCGGGTCGGTGCGCAGCTGCGTATCGAGGACCAGGAACAGGTCGCACCAGGCGGCCATGTCCCACGCCCGGATGATGGCCTCCTCCACCAGCGGCTC
>CAZPAT010000054.1:0-2214 GCA_964584485.1 uncultured Bifidobacterium sp. | reverse complement strand
GCCGCGGCGGCCTCGGTGTCCTCGGTGGCACCCAGGCGCACGCCCGTCATCGCCACGCATCGCTCCGTCCCGGCGAGGAGGTCGGCCAGTCGGCGGATGTCCTCGTCCAGGTCGTCGGCCATGCCGGGGAGCCTACGAGACCGTCGCCGGGGGGCGGGTGGTGAGGGCGTCCACCGCGCGGATGCCCACGATGCCCACCCACAGCGCCGCCGTGGCGCTGGTGATGGCCAGCACCAGCAGCGCGGTGGTGAGGCCCACCAGGTCGGCCAGCACCCCCACCGCCAGCAGCGGGATGGAGAAGCCGCCCAGGTAGCAGGCCACGTAGTACGCGGAGAGCAGCTTGCCGCGGTGCTCGACGGGGGCGATCTCGGTGGTCAGGTCCACGCCGCCCTTCATCATCAGCCCGCAGGCCGCCCCGGTCACCGCGACGCTCGCGAGCAGCAGCGCCTCGGATTCCAGCGGGGCCGCTGCCACCACCCCGAAGAACGACACGCCGCCCACCGCGAGGCCGATCAGGATGGCCCGGCGCGGGGCCATGTTGGGCACCAGCGCCTGGCTCACCGCGCCGCTCACCAGCACGAGGAACCCGGACGCCCCCACCAGCGCGTAGTTGGTCACCCCCAGCACCCGCACGGTGAACACCGGCACCAGCGACAGCGCGACGCCGTCGAAGAGGCTCAGGATCATCCCCGACGGCACGAGCACCCTCCAGAACACCGAGCGCTCGCGGGGCGGCACCTCCAGTGCAAGCCGGATGGGTCGGCGGTTGCGCTGCAGGACGGTCTCGGGCAGGAACACCACGATTGACGCCGCGATGGCCAGCAGCACCAGGTGCGCGGCGAAGGGCAGCCGGAATGGATCGGGCGCGTACTGGATCAGCACCCCGGCGATCCCCGGGCCGAGGCCCAGGCCGAGGCGCACGGAGATGGTGGCGAGCGCGGACGAGAACCGCCGCCGATCGGGGGGGCTCGCGTCCACCAGGAACGCCGTGCACGTCCCGAAGAATGCCCCTGTGGCCGCCCCCTGCAGCCCACGGGCGATCAGCAGCCCTGTCAGTCCGGGCTCGGTGAGGATGATCACCTGGGCGATCGCCAGCGTCGTGATGGCGCCGAGCAGCACCGGGCGCCGCCCCACCTGATCGGAGAACTGCCCGAGCGTGAGCATCGACGGCACCAACGCCGCCACGTAGCAGAGCAGGAAAAGCGTGACGACGGTGTCGTTGAACCCCAGGTCCTGCTGGTACAGCGGGATGAGGGGAGTGATGAGGCTGGTGCCCATCGCGAAGAAGAGCAGCACCACCCATGTGCGCCATACGCGGCCCATGACCCGGGAAACCTAAGCCGTCACCAGCACGGCCGCCTGCCACCGGCCCATGCCCTCGCGGCGCGTCTCGCGAAGGCCGCGCTCTGACCACGTCGCGGTCACCTCGTCCATGGCATCCGGCTGCAGGCCGGACAGCAGCAGGGCGGTGGGCACCGGATCACCGGTCACCGCCAGCAGGTCGAGTTGGGCGGGCAGTGGAGCATTGGCCATCACCACCCTGCCGTCAATGGCCGCGGCGGGCAGCGCGCCGAGGGCACCGCGCCGCACCGTGACGCGGGCGTCCAGGCCGCTGGCCCACGCGGATTCACGCGCCTGCTCCACCGCGCGCGGGTCCAGGTCCACGGCGATCACCGCGCCGCGACCCAGCCGCGCCCAGGCCAGCGCCAACGTGCCGCTGCCGCACCCGGCATCCAGCGCATCGCCGTCGGGCAGGAGCGGCAGGAGGTCGAGGCACATCCCGGTGGTCGGGTGCTCGGCCAGGCCGAACCCCTCCCCTGCCACGAGAACGATCTCGGGTAGCCCCGCGGGGGCGGGTGCATGCCCCGGCGACCGCCGGTACACGCCACCACCCACTGCGGCCGGGAACGGCAGTGGGGGTGAAGGCCCCGGTTCCGGCTGCCATGGCAGATCGAGCGCCGCGAGGCGTGCCGCCTGCTCGCCCTGATCACGCCCGCCGGCGAATGGGGCCAGCACCAGGCCGTCGGGTATCCAGGCGATCGGCTCGAGGCCCGCGAGCACGGGGAAGGCCGCCGCGATGTCCCCGGCATCACCCCGCACCGCGATGCGCGGCGGCACCCCGCTCGTAGACTCACCCACCGTGACCGCCGTCTCCAGCACCCAGATGATCGACGTGGCCCGCTACGCCGTGCAGGAGATCGGGCGCCTCGACCT
>CAZPAT010000053.1:0-8129 GCA_964584485.1 uncultured Bifidobacterium sp. | reverse complement strand
GGTAGCGCTCGATCATCTTCGCGGTGCGCGACAGCAGGTTGCCGAAGTCGTTCGCGAGCTCGCTCGTGTAGCGCTGGTGGAACCCCTCGTCGGTGAAGGTGCCGTCCTCGCCGAAGCGGATCTCGCGGCACAGGTAGTACCGCAGGGCGTCCAGCCCGTAGCGCTCGATGTACGGGAACGGGTCGACGATGTTGCCCGTGGTCTTCGACAGCCGCTCGCCGCCCTTCAGGATGTACCCGTGCACGAAGAGGCGCTCCGGCAGCGCCAGGTCGGCGCTCATCAGCAGCGACGGCCAGATGACCGCATGGAACTTGAGGATGTCCTTCGCCATCAGCTGCAACGTGGGCGGCCACACGCGGTCCACCAGGTCGGTACCGGGCTCCGCGTACGTGAGGGCCGTGTAGTAGTTGAACAGGGCGTCCACCCACACGTAGACGGTGTGCGCGGGATCCCACGGCACCGTGACGCCCCACTCCACCTGCGCGCGGCTCATCGAGAGATCCTCGAGGCCGTCCTCCACCATGCGGCGGGCCTCGTTCATCCGGGTGCGGGGGCGCACGAAGTCGGGCACGGCGTCGTAGTGCGCGAGCAGGGCATCACGGTAGGCGGAGAGGCGGAAGAACCAGTTCTCCTCCTCGATCCACTCCACCGGGCGCTGGTGGATGGGGCACGTGGTGCCCTCGGCGAGGTCGCCCTCGTTGTAGAAGGCCTCGCATGAGGTGCAGTACCAGCCGCCGTAGCTGCCCTTGTAGATGTCGCCCTTCTCGTGCATGTGCACGATGAGTGCCTGCACCGCGGCCTTGTGCTGCTCGTCGGTGGTGCGGATGAAGAAGTCGTTGCTCGCCCCGAGCACCGCGCCCATCTCGCGGAAGCGGGCCGACAGGGCATCGGCGTGCTCCTTGGGCACGCGCCCGGCCTCGTCGGCGGCGCGCGCGATCTTGGCGCCGTGCTCGTCCGTGCCGGTGAGGAAGAACACGTCCTCCCCGCGCTGGCGGTGGTGCCGCGCGAGCACGTCAGCCATGATCGTGGTGTACGCGTGGCCCACATGCGGGTCCGCATTCACGTAGTAGATCGGCGTCGTGATGAAGAAGCGGCCGGGCACGGAGGAGGCAGCATAGCGACGGCACCCCCACCCCCCGCGCGCGTGCAGGCCGTGGTCCGAGCCGTCGCACTGCGCCTGCGTGCCGCGGGCATCCCGTGGCGCCTGGCGGGCAGCGCGGCGCTGCTCATGCGCGGGCTGCATGCGCGCCCGGCCGACATCGACATCGAAGTGGCGGGCGCCGACGCGGCGGCGGCGGCCCACGCGCTGGGCCTGCCCGCCCCGGCACATCAGTCGGGCGGGGGCTGGTCGTCCGCGCGCGCGGTGGGCCGGCTGGGCAGCGTGGACATCGACCTCTCGGGGGGCCTCATCGTTACCGGACCCGGCGGCACCCTTCACGCCATGGATGCGCCCGTGGAGGCGGCCGACGGCCTCCTCCTCTGCCCCATCGGCGAAGCCCTGGCGCGGGCGACGGTGGCCGGGAGCGACGCCCGACGCGCCAAGGCAGTCGCGGCTCTCCCCGACGACCCGGAACTGCGGTCGCAGGCAGTCGCCTACGCGGAGTCGCGCGCCGCCAGCGCCGCGCGATAGGCGGCGTTTCGCGGGGCGGCGCCCAGCGCTGCCACCACGTCCGCCGCCCGCGCGGCGCTCATCCCGGCCTCGAGCATGGGGGCGATCGCCGCAGCCAGGGCGTGGTCATCCGGCGGCGCCGGGGCGGCCGGGGGCGCGATCACCACGGCCACCTCGCCCTTCAGGGGCCCGGTGATGCGCGCCGCGAGGTCGGCGGCGGCCCCGGAGACGACCTCCTCGTGCACCTTGGTGAGCTCGCGGCACACGGCGACGGGGCGCGCGGGGTCGTGCCGGGCGATGGCGGCGAGCAGGGCGGCCGTGCGATGCGGGCTCTCGAACACCACCGCCGGGGCGCCCCAGGCATCGAGGCGGGCGAGCAGGGCAGCGATCTCGCCCGCCTTCCGCGGGGCGAACCCGGCGAACCCGTACCCGGTGCCCGTGGCCAGGCCGGATGCCACGAGGGCGGTCTCCACCGCGCCGGGGCCGGGGATGACCGTGACGGGCAGCCCGGCATCCCGCGCGGCCGCCACCACCCGCGCGCCCGGATCGCTCACACCGGGCATGCCCGCATCGCTCACCAGGGCCACCGTGGCACCGTCCTGCATGCGCCGCACCAGGTCGGCCGCGCGCCGGGCCTCGTTGTGGCGGTGCGCCGGGACCATGGGGGCGGCCGACCCCGCGTGGCGCAGCAGCACCGCCGTGCGCCGGGTGTCCTCGCAGGCCACCACGTCGGCGTCGCGCAGCGCCTGCGCCGCGCGCGGGGAAAGGTCGTCCAGCGTCCCGATGGGCGTGGCGACCACCACGAGGCGACCGCTCAGGCCACGCCCTCCTCAGCCGCCAGGATTCCCGCCCCCACCATCCCGGCGTCATTCCGGAACCGCGCGAGCACCAGCGGGGCGCGGCGCGTGGGAGGGAGCGCCCGGCGCTGGTACTCATCGCGCGCGGGTGCGAGCAGGATCTCCTCCGCCGCCGACAGGCCGCCGCCGATCACCACGATGCCGGGGTCGAAGATGTTGGTGAGCGATGCCACGGCCACCCCCAGCCAGCGACCGGCCGTGGTGAACACCTCGAGCGCGCCTGAATCACCGGCCCGCGCCAGGTCGAGACCCGTCCGGCTGTCCAGACGCCCCTCGGCCAGGAGCACCCCGAGCATCCCGCCCGGGTCGGCAACCGCCGCGGCATGCAGGTCGCGCCCCAGCGACGTGCCGCTGCACATGGTCTCGATGCAGCCGTGGTTGGGGCAGTTGCCCTGGCACGGCGGCCCGTCGCCCTCCACCACCACGTGCCCCAACTCGGCCCCTTGGCCGCCACCACCCCGGAACACCCGACCGCCGATGATGAGCCCGCCGCCGATGCCGGTGCCCACCGTCATCAGCACCACGTCGTCGTGCCCGCGGGCCGCGCCCAGGCGGTGCTCGGCCAGGGCGGCCAGGTTGCCGTCGTTGTCCACGTGCACGGGAAGCCCGATGTGCTGCTGCAGCAGATCGCGCGCATGCAGGCCGTCGAGGCCGGTGTGGTTGGACGCCCCCACGATCCCGGTGGCCGGGTCGATGGTGGCGGGCACGCCCACGCCGACTGCCGCCACGTCGTCACCGGCGCCCGCCGCCAGGCGGGCCGTCACGTCGGCGATCGCATGCACCACCGCCTCGCCCCCCTCGGGCGTGGGGATGACCAGCGACTCCTCGATGTCGTAGCCAGGCCCCAGGCGGGCAGCCGCGATCTTGGTGCCGCCCACGTCGACGCCGATGACGCTCATGTACCCCCCGTGGACCGGAACACCCGCTGGCGACGGTACCATCGGCCGCCGATGCCGCCCTCCGCCAAGCCATATCGGCGCTTCAAGGCCCGCGGGTCCGGGAAGTCCGCCGAGGGGATCGACGGGCTGCGCCAACTCACCGAGGGCGTGGGCCGTGCCGAGCGTCCGCCCGCGGCCCCCGACCCCGATCACGATCCGTGGGCACCGCCTCCGGAACGTCGGTGGTGGTCGCTGCGGGGCATCGGCGCGTGGGGGTGGACCTGGCGCCTGGCATCGGTTCTGGTGCTCGGCATGGTGGCCTGGGGCGTCTTCGGGTTCCTGAGCGTGCGCGGGGCAGTGTCCGAGGCCAACGCGCGCGTGACGCCCGCGGCCAAGGCCGCGCTGTCGCCCGCGGGCCCCCTGCTGTCGGCGCCCCAGAACACGCTGGTGGTCGGCATTGACGCCCGCCCCGGCGAGACGCGCTCACGCGCCGACTCCATCATGGTGATGCGCACCGATCCCGGCGCCGGCAAGGTGAAGTGGCTGTCGATCCCCCGCGACTTCCGCGTGGACCTTCCCGGCGTGGGCACCGAGAAGATCAACGCCGCGTATTGGTTCGCCGGGCAGAAGGGCACCATCAACGCGGTGCGCGACCTGACCGGCCTGCCCATCCACCACGTCATCGTGGTGCGCTTCAACGGCGTGAAGCGCATGGTGGATGACCTGGGCGGCATCACCGTGAACAACCCGACGGCGCTGAAGAACTGCCCGTACTCGGGCGGCACCACGGTGTCGTTCCCGCAGGGGCAGGTGCAACTGGATGGCGAGCGCGCGCTGCAGTTCGTGCGCGTGCGCAAGTGCGATAATGATTTCTACCGCGCCGCCCGTCAGCAGGCCTTCGTCACCGGCCTGAAGGCGAAGATGGCATCGGTGACGGGCGTGCCGTTCTCGCCGTGGAACGGCGCGGCCGCCATCCGCGCCATCGGCACCGACATGGGGGTGTCCGACCTGGTGAAGCTGGGCTGGCTGCAGTGGCGCCTGCAGTCGTCATCCGACGACCGGATCGTGCTCGCGGGCATGCTCCGCACGGTGGGCGGGATCTCCTACGTGGTGGGCGAGCCCGACCTCGACGAGCAGCAACTCGCCGAGTTCGTGCGCCGCTGATCAGACCTTGTCGAGCCCCACGGACTTGCCCCCGCCACCGCCACCGCCGTCGGACCCGCCGGATGAGCTCCCGGAGCCCCCGCCCGATGCGCCGCTGGATGCCGGCGCCGGCTGCTCCTTGGGCCGCGTCTTGGTGCCGTAGTCGGTGTTGTGGAACCCGCTGCCCTTGAAGTGGATGGCCGGGGCGTGAAGCACGCGCTGGGCCGGGGCCCCGCACTCCTCGCACGTGGTGAGCGCCTTGTCGGACATGCTCTGGATGGCCTCGAAGCGGTGGCCCTTCTCACAGCGGTAGTCGTAGACCGGCACATGCACTCCTGGGACGGGAAACACGGCGAGTATAGACCCGCCGACGCCGCGCTGGCACTCACATCGGCGGGGTGCCACGCCCCGGGCCCACCCGTCTCCCCTGATAGCCTCGGCGGTCGGACGCGATGACCCAGCCGATGACCAAGAGCACCACCATCCGCCGCGTGGTCGCCGCGGAATCGGCCGTACTGGCATTCGCCGTCGCGGCGCACCGGCGGCACCCCGTTCTGGCCGCCGGCGCGGTCGCCGCGGGGGCCCTGGGGGCATGGGCGGCGTTCCGTCCGGGGTCACCGGTGCTGGGGCCGGTACTGCGGCACGGGCCGCGCGACCGCCCGCGCGCGGCCCTTACCTTCGACGACGGGCCCGGGCCCTCGACGCCGGCGATCCTCGATGCGCTGGCCGATGCCGGCGTGCGGGCCACCTTCTTCGTGCTGGGCCGCCAGGCCCGGCGCCACCCCGACCTGGTGCGCCGCATGCATGAGGAGGGCCATCAGGTGGCGAGCCACGGCTACGACCACGGCATCCTGGTTCTCCGCGGACCCGCCCATGTACGGGATCAGCTGGTGCGCACCGAGGAGGCCGTGCAGGACGCCGCGGGACCCGGCGTGCTCACCCGGGTGTTTCGCGCCCCGCACGGCTTCCGCGGACCGGGCACATGGCCGGCCGTGCGGGCATCCGGCTACCGCATGGCGGGCTGGACCCGGGGCGTGTTCGACTCCGCCGACCCGGGCCCCGACGTGGTGGCCGAGCGGTCGGCACGCGCGCTGGCCCCCGGGTGCATCCTGCTGCTGCACGACGCCGACGGCTGGAACCCCGACCGCCCGCGTGCGCACACCGCCGCGGCAATCCCCGACATCTGCGCGGCTGCGCAGGACAAGGGCCTCGCGCTGGTCACGCTGGACGAGCTGGTCGCATGAGCGACGACGCGGCGGGAAAGCGCCGCGCCGTCCCCCGCTGGGCGTGGAACGTACTGCGGCTGGTGCTGGTGGCCGTGGTGGTGGCGTTGGTGGTGTGGCGCGTGGACTGGGGCGCGGTGATCGCCGCCTTCCGCGTGGACAACCTGTGGCTGCTGGTGGTGGCGGTGCTCGCCAACTTCCTCTCGGTGCTGCTGAAGGGCGCCGCGTGGAAGGCCGTGGTGGACGGCCTTCCCGGGCTGAAGCACCGCACGCGGTACATGGACCTGCTGAGCCCCCTGATGGTGGGCTTCCTGTTCAACACCATCCTCGCCGCACGGGTGGGCGAGATCGCCAAGGTGCTGCTGGCCAAGCGCCGCCTGGCCCGACGCGGCGAGGACCTGTCCACCACGGTGCTGCTGGGCACGGTGGTGGTGGAGAACATCGTCACCACGATCGCCTGGGTGGCCCTGGTCATCCTCATCGGCTTGTTCCTGCCCCTGCCGTCGTATGCGTGGATCATCACCGCGGTGCTGGGCGTGATCTGCCTGGTGGTGGTGGCGGTGGCACTGCTGCAGAGCCCCAACCGCCAAGTGCCACCCTGGCTCTCGACCGGATCCATCTGGCGGCGGGTGACCCGTGCATTCCAGCGCCTGTGGGGGGCGGTGCACGAGAGCCACGCGAGCCTGCGCGACCCGCGCCAGATGAGCCGGGTGGCCATCCCCAGCCTGGGCACGTGGATCGCCCAGTGGGCGGGCATCTACGCCACGCTCGGGGCCTTCGGCCTGGGCTACGTGGGCTGGGGCGGTGCCGGACTGCTTCTGGTCACCATCACCCTCGCGCAGTCGTTCCCCATCCTCCCGGGCAACCTGGTGGTGTTCCAGGCCGCCGCGGTGGTGCCGCTCACGGCCTCCTACGGGGTGAGCGCTGCGGACGCCCTCGCGTTCTCCATCGTCCTGCAGGCCACCGAGATGGCCGTGGGCGTGGTGGTGGGATTCATCTTCCTCCTGTTCGAGGGCGTCAGCTTCAAGCAACTGCGGCGCGAGGCCGAGGAGGAGGAAGAGGCCCTGGAGACCTGAGGGCCGGGGCCCCACGCGTTCACGCACTGTTCACAGGATCGCCACGATTCGAGGAGGGGCGCGGCCTAGCGTCCGCCCCGATGGAGGCAGGTGGGCACCCCGGGAACGACCGCATCGACGACCGGCGCACAGTCCTCATCGCGGAGGACGACGACAGCACGGCGCGCGCGACCGCCTACCACCTGGCGCGGGCCGGCTATGCCACCAGCATCAGCAAGGACGGCCTCGCCGCGATCACGGCGCTCAAGGCCTGGAGGCCCGACGCCCTGGTGCTGGACCTGATGCTGCCCCACGTGGATGGGCTCAGCATCATCGAGGACGTCCGCAGGTGGGCGCCGGATCTCCCCATCGTCGTCATGACGGCGCGCCAGGAGGAGCGCGACCGCCTGGAGGCCCTGCGGCGGGGCGCCGATGACCTTCTGCGAAAGCCGTTCTCCGCCCGTGAACTGATCGCCCGGCTCGAGGCGATCTTCCGGCGCGCCGAGGTCGGGCCCCACGACGGGCAGGCGGTCGGCGAGGTCTCGATGGGCGACCTGGAGGTGGACCGGGGCCGGCTGGAGGTTCGGGTGGCGGGCGCCACGGCGCCGCTCACCCCCCTCGAGACCAAGTTGCTGTGGATCCTGCTGGAGGAGAAGGGCCGCACCCTCAGCCGGGACGAGATCTTCGACCGCGTCTGGGGTGGCGATCGCGACCCGGGGGATCGATCGGTGGACGTCCTGGTGCGGCGCCTGCGCCGCAAGGTGGACGAGGTCGGGGGCCGGTACACGTACATCCAGACCGAGCACAAGCGCGGCTACCGCCTGGAGGCGGTACCGAAGGCGTTCCCCCTTGCAGGCCGCCGCCGGTAGCCGCACGTGCGGAGCGGTTTTCACAGGTCGTTCACATGGCCGCGCGTACGCTCAACCTGCGTCGTGACGGGCACATCCGGGCCGGCGCTCACCGCCGCTCCTCCGTGCCGTTCACACCCGTTTCACACACCGCGACATAGGTTGGGTGCACGCCCTGCGGGGCATCGCCGATGAATCCCAAGGAGACAAAGATGAAGTCACGACGCATGTACGCGTCGCTCGCCGCCCTCGCGGTCGCGGGCGGTTCGCTCACCCTGGCCGCCTGCGGCAGCAGCGACTCGGCCGATACCACCGGCGGCTCCGGCGCGTCGGACCTGTCGGGGACGATCGCGATCGATGGCTCCTCCACGGTCGCCCCGCTCAGCACCGCTGCTGCGGAGCGCTTCAACGAGAACAATCCGAACGTGAACATCACGGTCGGCACGTCCGGCACGGGCGGTGGCTTCGAGGTCTTCTGCAAGGGCGAGACCGACATCAGCGACGCCTCGCGCGGCA
>CAZPAT010000052.1:2658-8148 GCA_964584485.1 uncultured Bifidobacterium sp. | reverse complement strand
TCGCGGCGGTCGGCAGGCCGGCGATCCTGGTGCCGTATCCGCACGCCACGGCCGATCACCAGACGGGAAATGCCCGGTGGCTCGCCGAGGCCGGTGCGGCGCTGATGATCGCCGACGACCAGTTGAGCGCCGATCACCTGCGCGAGGTGGTGGGGGCGCTGCTGGCCGAGCCCGAGCGACTCGCCGTGATGGCGGCGGCAGCCCGTGCCGCGGCGCGTCCCGACGCCGCCGAGCGCATCGCCGACCTCGTCGAGGCCGTGGCCCGCCGATGAGCGGGTACCGGGTGCACCTGGTGGGTGCCGGCGGGGCGGGCATGAGCGCCCTTGGGCTGCTGGCACTGCGCTCGGGGTGGACGGTGTCGGGCACCGACCGCGAGGAGGGCCCGGCGCTCGCGGCGCTCCGGGAGGCGGGCGCCGATGTGCGTGCGGGCCACGCCGCCGACGCGCTGCCGGCGGATGTGGACGAGGTGTTCGCGTCCACGGCGATCCCCGGGGATAACCCCGAGCTCCGGGCTGCGCGGGCGCGGGGCCTGCCGGTGCGGCACCGCTCGGACCTCCTGGCCATGCTCATGCAGGGCCACCGCGGCCTTGCGGTGGCCGGGGCCCACGGCAAGTCCACCACCACGGCCATGCTGGCGCTCGCGCTGGGCGGGGCCACGGTGTGCGTGGGCGCCGAGGTGCCGTGGGGCGAGGGCACGGGGGCCGCGTGGGGCGAGGGCCCGTGGTTCTGCGCCGAGGCCGACGAGAGCGATCGATCGCTGCTGCGCCTGGCGCCGGAGGCGGCGATCCTGCTGAACATCGACCACGACCACCACTCCGAGTACGCCACCATCGCCGACGTGGAGGACGTGTTCCGCCAGTTCGTCGCCGCCCTGCCCGCCGATGGCCTCCTGGTAGCGGGCCCCGACCCGCGTGCGCGGGATGTTGCGCGGGCCGCGCGCTGTCCCGTGCGCCTCGTGGGGGACGTTCCCGGGGCGTGGGGCCGGGTGGAGGGCGACCTCCTGATGCGCGCGGACGGGGCGCCGGTACCGCTGGCGCTGGCGGCGCCGGGGGCGCACAACCGGTGGAACGCCGCGTGCGCCATCGCGCTGGCCGACTGGTGCGGCGTGGACCCCGCGGACGCGGCCGCGCGCATCGCACCCTTCACCGGGGTGGGGCGCCGCTTCGAGCACAAGGGCACGGCTGCGGGCGTGAGCGTGGTGGACGACTACGCGCACCACCCCGTGGAGGTGGCCGCCACGCTGCAGGCGGCGCGCGGAATGCATCCGGGGCGCGTGGTGGCGGTGTTCCAGCCGCACCTGTACTCGCGCACCCGGGAGCTGGCCGATGCCTTCGGAACCGCGCTGTCTGCCGCGGATGTGGTGGTGGTGACCGATGTGTACGCGGCACGCGAGGATCCGGAGCCGGGGGTGGACGGCGACCTGGTGCTGCGGAGCGTGCGTGGCCCGCAGGAGGTGCTCAGCGTGCCCGACCTGGCCGACGTGCCTGCCGTTCTGGTGCCCGATCTGCGCCCGGGAGACCTGGTGCTCACCCTCGGCGCCGGGGACATCACCACGCTGGGGCCGCGACTCCTCGATGCCCTCGGGGGCACCGGTGGGTGACGCGGGCGACGGCATCGCGCGCGACGTGCCGCTTGCACCGCTCACCAGCATCAAGGTGGGTGGACCGGCAGACGCGCTCGCCACGTGCACGTCGTTCGCCGCCGTCACCCGGGCGCTCGCCTGGGCACGCGCACACGACGCGCCCGTCGCGGTGGTGGGGAAGGGGTCCAACCTCATCGTGGACGACGCCGGCTTCCGGGGGCTGGTGGTGCGCCTGACCGGGCGTCTTGCCTCGATATCGGTACGGGGCGAGCGCACCCTGTGGTGCGGGGGAGGGGCCTCCCTGCCCCGGGCGGTGCAGCGCGCTGCCGCGGCGGGCCTGACCGGACTGGAGTTCGGGGCGAGCATCCCCGGCACGGCGGGGGGCGCGGTGGCCATGAACGCGGGTGCATACGCGTCGGACCTGTCGCAGGTGCTCGAATGGGCGGTGATCTGCGATGCCGAGGGGCGCCGCAGGGTGGGGCGCGACGACCTGGCCATGGGGTACCGGCGCACATCCGTGGAGGGAGACCAGGTGGTGGCCGCGGTGGGATTCGCGCTCTTGCCGGGCGACCCGGTGGAGATCCGCGCGCGGCTGGATGAGTTCCGCGCGCACCGGCGGTCAACGCAGCCGCAGGGGGTGCGCACGTTCGGCAGCGTGTTCACCAACCCGCCGGGGGAGAGCGCGGGGCGCCTGGTGGAGGCGACGGGACTGAAGGGCCACGCCATCGGCGGCGCGCGCATTTCGCCCGTGCACGCCAACTTCATCGAGGCGGGTCCCACGGCGCGGGCCGGCGATGTGATCGCCCTGATGGACGAGGCCCGCAGTCGCGTGCGCGCCGCCGGCGGTCCCGTGCTGCACGCCGAGGTGCGCTACCTGCACCCCCAGTGGGGCATCGGCCCCCCGCCGCTCGCCGAGGTGGACTGAGTGTCCACGCGCCGGCCGCCGGGAGGCGGGCGCCCGCCGCGCGACGGCCGGGGCCGTCCCCCGCGGCGCCGCAGGCCCCCGGGGCCAACGGCGGCGGAGCGCGCGTCGGCCATCGCGGGCAACCGGGTGGTGCGGGGCGTTGCGTACTGGGGAACCGTGGCCGTGGCGGCCCTGCTGCTCGTCCTCTGGATCGTCAGCGGACCGGTGATGGGCATCGGCACCGTCACGGTGGAGGGCTACACCGGTCCCCAGAAGGCGGCCGTGCAGGAGACCGCCGAGCTGGTGGGGGCCACCGGATCGATGGTGCGCGTGCCCGTGGGTGACATGCGTCGCGCCCTCGAGCGCTTCCCCGGGGTCGTGGACGTGCGGGTCGAGCGCGACTGGCCACGGTCCATCACCGTGGATGTGACCATGGGCGAACCCGTGGCCATCCTCGCCGTGGAATCCGGGGGGAGGTACCTGCTGTCGCCGTCGGGGCAGGTCATGGGGAAGGCCGGTACCACCGTGGGCCTGCCGGTGATCAGCGTGGCCTCGCCGCCGCCCGGAGGCGTGCTGACCGCGCCGGGAGACCGCGCCGCGTTGCTGTTCGTGGGCTGGCTGCAGCCCGAGGTGGCAGGACGCCTGCGCAACCTGCGGTTCCAGGACGGCCGCCTGTTCGCCGATCTCGCGAATGGGCTGGAGTTGCGGATCGGCCCGCCCACCAAGCTGGCGCAGAAGGCACAGGCGCTCGCCGCGGTGCTGGCCCAGGCCGACCCGAAGGCGCTGGGCGATGCCGCCTACCTCGACATCTCCAATCCGTCGCGCCCCATGCTGGGCGCGAAGGTGGTGCCCCTGCCCGAGGAGGGATCCGACGCCGGGTCCCCCGGCACGACGGACACGACGGGCGGGGACACGGCCGGTGGGGGCACGGACGGCACCGATGGCGACGACGGCAGCGGCGATTCGGGCACGGCGGGCGACGGCACGGGCTGAACCCTCAACCTGAACCTGATGGATGCGCGGCCCGGGGCCGCAGGCCTCAAGTTCACGTTGACCCCATGTGCAGGGAGGATTAGGGTCGCAACGGACGAAACGTCAGCAAGCCCCGTGAAACGCGTGTTGGGGATGCAGAGCACCCGGGGAGGGTCGCGGTCGTGGAGAGCAGCAACTACCTGGCGGTGATCAAGGTCATCGGCGTCGGCGGCGGGGGATCCAACGCCGTCAACCGGATGATCGATCACGGCGTGCGCGGCGTGGAGTTCATCGCGGTCAACACCGACGCCCAGGCCCTCACGGGCTGCGACGCCGACGTGAAGATCCACATCGGTGGCACGATCACCCGGGGCCTCGGCGCCGGGGCCGAGCCCCGGATCGGCCGAGAGGCCGCGGAGGAAAGCCGCGAGGAGCTGAAGGAGGCCGTGCGCGGCGCCGACATGGTGTTCGTCACCGCCGGCGAGGGCGGTGGCACCGGCACCGGCGCGGCCCCCGTGATCGCCCAGATCGCCCGCGAGCAGGGTGCCCTCACCGTGGGCGTGGTCACCAAGCCGTTCGCCTTCGAGGGCCGCCAGCGCACCCGGCGGGCCGATGAGGGCATTGACGCGCTGCGCCAGCAGGTGGACTCGGTCATCGTCATCCCGAACGACCGCCTGCTGGAGATCGTCGATCGCAACACGCCCATCACCGAGGCCTTCAACATGGCCGATGACGTCCTGCGCCAGGGCGTGCAGGGCATCACCGACCTCATCACCGTGCCGGGCCTGATCAACCTCGACTTCGCCGACGTGCGCACCATCATGAGCGGCGCCGGATCGTCGCTGATGGGCATCGGCATCGCCACGGGCGAGAACCGGGCTTCCGAGGCCGCGCGCATGGCCACGTCGTCCCCGCTGCTTGAGACCAGCATGAAGGGTGCGACCGGCGTGATCCTCTCGATCGCCGGCACGCATGACCTGGGACTGTTCGAGGTGGACGAGGCCGCGGCCATCGTGCGCGAGGCCGCCGACCCCGACTGCAACGTGATCTTCGGCACCGTGGTGGATGACACCCTGGGCGACAGCGTGCGCGTCACCGTGATCGCCACCGGCTTCGACGACGGCTCCCGTGCGCAGTCGCGCCCGCGGCCATCGGAGCGCGAGCGCCCGTCGTTCGGCCGCGAGCGCGCCAGCGAGCCCCGTCGGGAGCGCCCGTCGTTCGACAGCGGCGACGCCCTCGACGTACCGAGCTTCCTGAAGGACTCCTGACCGCGCAGGGCGCGCACGTAGAGTGCGGGCCGTGAGCGAATTGATGCGTACAAGCCTCCACGCGGCCCATGTGGCCGCGGGGGCGAAGATCGTCGACTTCGCGGGCTGGGAGATGCCCGTGGAGTACGTGGGGGTGCGGGCCGAGCACCTCGCGGTGCGCGAGCGCTGCGGGCTGTTCGACGTGTCGCACATGGGGCAGATCGAGGTGACGGGACCGGGCGCGCGCGACTTCCTGCAGGCCACCCTCACCAACGACATCACGCGCATCGGGCCCGGCCAGGCGCAGTACACGCTGCTGCCCGATGACGACGGCGGGGTCATTGACGACCTGCTGGCCTATGCGCTGCTCGACCGGTTCCTGCTGGTGGTGAACGCATCCAACATCGGTGCATGCGTCGATCGCATCACCGGGCTGGCACCCGCGGGTGTCGAGGTGGTGGACCGCTCGCCCGACGTGGGGATGCTGGCCCTGCAGGGCCCCGCGTGGGCCAAGGCGCTCACGCCCATCGCCTCGCCCGAGCCGTTCTCACTGCAGTACATGGAGGCCACGGAGGCGAGTGTCGCCGGGGTGCCGTGCCTCGTGGCGCGAACGGGCTACACGGGTGAGCCCGGCGTCGAGATCATGTGCGGTGCCGATCAGGCGCCCGCGGTGTGGGACGCCCTCATGGGGACTCCCGACCGCCCGGATGCCGCGGGCCTCGGGGCACGCGACACCCTGCGCCTGGAGATGGGCTATCCGCTGTACGGCAACGAGCTCTCGCGGG
>CAZPAT010000052.1:0-2558 GCA_964584485.1 uncultured Bifidobacterium sp. | reverse complement strand
GACACCCTGCGCCTGGAGATGGGCTATCCGCTGTACGGCAACGAGCTCTCGCGGGATCGCACGCCCATCCCCGCGGGCCTCAAGTGGGCCTGCGACCTGAAGCACGGTGGCTTCCCCGGTGCCGAGCGCATGCAGCGCGAGGCCGCAGAGGGCACGCCCGAGAAGCTGGTGGGGATCATGCTCACCGAGAAGGGCATTCCGCGCGGCGGATGCCCGGTCCTCGTGGATGGCGAGCAGGTGGGAGTCGTCACCTCCGGCACGCTGTCGCCGTCGCTCGGCGTGGGCGCCGGACTCGCGTACGTTTCATCCGAGCACGCCGAGCGGGGCACGCGCCTCGAGATCGACGTGCGCGGCAAGCCGAAGGCGGCAGAGGTCGTCACCCTGCCCATGGTCGATTCATCACCACGCAAGGAGCACCACTCGTGAGCGACGAGACCTACCCCGCAGACCTCCGCTACCACCCTGAGCATGACTGGGTGCGCGTGGAGGGCGACGAGGCCACTTTCGGCGTCACGTGGTACGCCCAGGATGCCCTGGGCGAGGTCGTGTACTACGACCCGCCGGAGGTCGGCACCACGACCGCCGCGGGACAGAGCTACGGCGAACTCGAGTCGGTGAAGGCCGTGAGCGACATCATCGCCCCGGCCTCGGGCGAGGTGCTCGCGGTCAACGACAAGGTGGAGGCCGCACCGGAGCTCGTGAACAGCGACCCGTACGGCGACGGCTGGCTCATCCGGGTGCGGCTGGCGGACCCGTCCGAACTGGACGGCCTGATGGACGAGGCCGCCTACCGCTCGTACCTGCAGGGTCTCTAGGCCGGGCGCGCGCATGAGCCTGCAGGAGCGCCTCACGGAGGACATGAAGGCCGCCATGAAGGCGGGGGAGAAGGAGACGCTCGGCGTCATCCGCCGCGCCATCGCGGCCATGAAGAACGCCCGCATCGACAAGAAGGCCGATCTCGACGAGCAGGACGAGATCAGGGTCGTGCGCTCCATGGCGAAGCAGCACAAGGAGAGCATCGAGCAGTTCCGCGCGGCCGGACGCGAGGACCTGGCCACCAAGGAGGAGGCCGAGCTCGCCATCCTCGCTGTCTACCTGCCCCCCGAGATGGACGAGGCCCAGCTCGACGCCATCATCGACGAGGTCATCACCGAGACCGGTGCGTCGACCATGAAGGACATGGGCACGGTCATCAAGGCCGTGATGGCCCGCACGGCCGGCCAGGCCGAGGGCGGCGTGGTGAGCGCCAAGGTGAAGGAGCGCCTGGGCGCGTAGTCGCGTTGCCCGCGACCGGGTTTCCGCCGTGCCCGCACATCGCATGGTGGCCAACGCGACCGAACGGTGGGCATCGCCGCGGGACCGGTGGGTACTCTGTCGCGGGTTTCGGACTGGCCCCGCTGCCGGTCCACCGCGTGAGAAGGGCGCACCCGCGCCATCAGGAAGACGACGAGAGGCTTATCTTGGGCAACTTTCACACAACGGAGTCGGGCAAGACGCTCGTCACCCTCATCCCGGGTGACGGCATCGGCCCGGAGGTCGTGGACTCGACCGTCCGCATCATCGAGGCCACGGGGGCCCCGATCGAGTGGGAGGAGCGCCACGCCGGCGAGCGCGTCTTCCTCGAGGGGCTTCCCTCGGGCGTGCGCCAGGACACCATCGACAGCATCCGCAAGACGCGGGTGGTGCTGAAGGGGCCGCTCGGCACGCCGGTGGGCTTCGGCGAGAAGAGCGCCAACGTCACCCTGCGCAAGCTGTTCGAGACCTACGGCAACATCCGCCCGGCGCGTGAGTACCCGGGTGTGAAGACCCCGTACTCGGGCCGCGGCATCGACCTCGTGGTGGTCCGCGAGAACGTCGAGGACCTCTACGCCGGCATCGAGTACATGCTCACGCCGGGCGTCGCCCAGGGCCTCAAGCTCATCTCGCGCAAGGGCACCGAGAAGATCGTGCGCCTTGCCTTCGAGCTCGCCCGGGCAGAGGGCCGCGAGAGCGTGGTGGCCATGTCCAAGGCCAACATCATGAAGATGACCGAGGGCATGCTGAAGAGCGTGTTCGAGGAGATCGCGCCCGAGTACGACGACATCGAGTCGTGGCACGTCATCGTCGACAACGCCGCCCACCAGCTGGTGAAGCTGCCCGAGCAGTACAGCGTGCTGGTGACCACCAACATGAACGGCGACATCCTCTCGGACCTGTCGTCGGCGCTCATCGGTGGCCTGGGCTTCGCTCCGTCGGCCAACATGGGCAACGACGTCTTCATCGCCGAGGCCGTGCACGGCTCAGCGCCGAAGTACGCCGGCAAGAACGTCATCAACCCGACCGCCATGATCCTGTCGGGCGTCATGATGCTGCGCCACCTCGGCATGTTCGAGGAGGCCGCCCTCATGGAGAACGCGGTCATCGCCACCCTCGAGGAGGGCAAGGCCATGACCCGCGATGTCGTCGGCGACGAGAAGCAGGCCGGCACCATCGGCTACACCGACGAGATCATCAAGAACCTCGGCAAGAAGCCGAAGGAGTGGAAGGTCCGCGAGTACAAGCCGATCAAGCTGCCGCAG
>CAZPAT010000051.1:0-8210 GCA_964584485.1 uncultured Bifidobacterium sp. | reverse complement strand
AACCGATACACCGGCGCCATCCGCCTCTCGCGCTTTTTCGCCGGGGGAAACACCGGACCCGGCGGCGTCCCGGCGTGGGACGATAGGGCCTACTCGGGCGGAAGCTCCAGGCGGCGCTCCCCGGCCCAGGCGGCGGCCTGCGACCGGCGCTGGAAGCCCAGCTTGCGCAGCAGCTGCGACACATGGTTGCGGACGGTCTTCTCCGAGAGGTGGAGGACCTCGCCGATGGCGCGGTTGGTGTATCCCTCGGCGATCAGCGCGAGCATCCGCCGCTCGCGATCGGTGAGCCCGGCCAGCTCGGCCTCGGCCTGCTTGGCGGAGAGCTCGCGGAACTGGCTGAGCAGCGCGCCGGTGGCACGGGGGTCGAGCGTGGACGCACCCGATGCGGCGTCACGGATGGCCTGGGTGAGGCGCTCGGCGTCGGCCTGCTTCAGCAGGTAGCCCGATGCCCCGGCCATGACCGCGCCGACGATGGCCTCCTCGTCCGAATACGAGGTGAGCATGACCACCCGGATGTCCTCGTTCTCCTGCTTGATGCGGCGGCAGGCGTCCACGCCGCTGCCGTCGGGCAGCCGGATGTCCATCAGCACCACGTCGGGCGTGAGTTGCGCGGCCATCTGCACGGACTCCGCCACCGACCCGGCCTCGCCCACCACGCGGAACCCGCCGGTGTGCGACAGCAGCGACCGCAGGCCCAGGCGCACGACGTGGTGGTCGTCGACGATGAGCACGCGGATCGGATCGGTGGGGCTGGGCGTCATGTGCTGATCACCTCATCGGGGACCCCGGCCCGGGTGGCCGGCATCTCGGTTGCCTCGACGTCGTCGAGCGGGACGGCCAGCACCACGCGGGTGCCGCCCGTGGGATTCGGTTCGATCACCACCCGGCCGCCGAGGCGCCGGGCGCGTTCCTCCATGTTACGGACACCGTTGCCGTGTCCATCGGCAGTTCGGTCGGGAATGCGGTCGGGAAAGCCACACCCGGTGTCCGCCACCAGCAGGTTGATCTCATCGGGACGGAAGTTCAGGTTCACCTCCACCGCGCACGGGCCCGCATGCCGCGCGACGTTCGCGAGGGCCTCCCGCAGCACATGGCTCAGGTCCTGCCCGGCATCGTCGGGCAGCGGTCCGCAGGCCTCGATGCCGGAGACGCGATAGGCCACCTCGAAGCTCGGGTCGGCCGCGAAGTCGGTGACGATCCGATCGAGATCGGACGCAATGCCGGCCGGGCCGCCGTCCGGCGCCTGGAGTCCGCGGATGTAGCCGCGCAGGCCATCGATCGTCGCGTTCAGGCTGCCCACCACGCGGCGGATCTCGTCCCGTGCGTCGGGGTCGGGGGTGTTGAGCGCGATGGCCTCGAGATGCAGCCCCGAGGCGTAGATCGACTGGATCGTGCCGTCGTGCAGGTCGCGCCCGAATCGGGCGCGCTCCTCGGCCACCAGGCGGGCGCGGTCCAGGCCCTCCTCGCGCTGCGCGATCTCCACCTCGAAGATGTCGAGCAACTTGATGAAGGCCAACAGGAGAACCAGCGCCACGAGGGTGCGCACCACCTCGAGCGGGAAGCCCGTGGCGTCGAACCACGCTGCCTCATTCAGGATGGCGCCCGGCGCCCAGGGGGCGGGCTCCACCACGAAGCCCCCGACGATGGCGTAGGCCAGGAATGCCCCCGCGGCCACCGCCGCGTAGGGGCCGATGCCGGACATGCCCTCGCGGGGAAGCTGCTCCCGCTGCAGCCACATGCCGTACGCCGACAGCAGCGCGCCGGGGATCACGAACACGTAGCGCGACAGCGCGGCGCTGGTGGACTCCCACTCGAGCACCCCCCACTGCTCCTGGGCGGCCACCATGGTCGAGATGACGATGATGGCGGCCCAGGCCGCCACCGACGCGATGGTCAGCGCGGCCAGGTGCCGCCGCGCCCACGGGACCAGCCGAAGCCCGAACTGGAGCAGGAACACCACCGCCACCGTCTGCAGCACGGCACGGATGACCACCAGCGCCTCGATCACCTCGGGCGCCAGGTACGTGGCCTGGATGGGGATGAACACATAGCCCCACACCACGAGCGCGGAGAGGAAGGCGAATGACGCCAACCAGATGAGCGATGAGGTCAGCGCCAGGCGGGTCGCACGCCGCCGCTGCAGCCACAGCGCGAAGCCGAGGGCGAACAGCACCACCCCGTGCACGAACACGAGGAGGGAGTCGTTCTGCTGGAAGAAGGTGCCCATCACATGACCGCCCGCGCCGGGCTGGTCACTCTAGCCCCGTCAGGAGGAGGCCAGTTCCTCCAGCCGCGTGCGGATCTCCTCGAGCGACTCGGCCTGCGCCGCCGCGACGATCTCGGGCTCCTCCACCAGTGCCCGGCGCTCCATGGGGTTCAGGCGATTGGTGACGTAGGGGTCCTCCACGATCGCCGCGAGCGAGCGGCCCTGGCTGAGCTGCCCGGTCACGTACTCGATCAGCCGCTTGTGGGCGGCGCTCTCGTCCGTGATGAGGCTGGCGATGGTCTCCTTGATGCTCATGCGATGGCCTCCCGGGCCGGGGCCTGGCTCACCCGGCCCATGGCGCGGAGGCGCCGGATCCGCTCATCCATCGGAGGATGCGTGGAGAAGAGCTTGGTGATGCCGCGGCCGTGGAACGACGCGAACGGGTTGACGATATACATCTGCGCCGTCGCGGGATTGGGGTCCATCGGCACGCGCTCCGCCCCGGCCTGGAGCTTCTCGAGCGCGCTCGCGAGGGGCTCGGTCTCGCCCATCAGCTCGGCACCCGTGCGGTCGGCCTCGTATTCGCGGCCGCGGGAGATAGCCAATTGGATCATCGTGGCCGCCATGGGCGCGATGATCATGGCCGCGAGCGTGCCGATGAGGCCGAGTCCGCCCTCGTCGTCGCCACCACCGAAGATCAGCGAGAACTGCAGCCAGTTGGCAACCGCTGCGATCGCGCCTGCGGCCATGGCCGCGACGCTCGCGATGAGGATGTCCCTGTTCTTGATGTGGGCCATCTCATGGGCCACGACGCCCTCGAGTTCGCGGGCAGACAGCTGGTACTGGATGCCCTGCGTCACGGCAATCGCAGCGTGGCGGGGATTGCGGCCGCAGGCAAATGCGTTCGCCTGCTGATCCGGGGTCACGTACACGCCCGGCTTCGGCACGCCGGCACGGCGCGCAAGGCGATCCACCATCGCATGCAACTCCGGCGCCTGATCGGGCGTCACCGCGACGGCCTTCGACATCTTGAGCGCCATCGGCCCGCTCATCCAGTACATCGCGAAGTTGAACACGACGGCGATGCCGGCCATGAGGATGAGGCCGGTGGTGCCGCCGATGAGTCCGCCGAGCAGGATGAGGACCGCCGTGAGGGCGGCCATCAGCATGCCGGTCTTGACGTAGTTCCAGGCGGTGGTCGCGCCGGAGCTCATCGGGCCTCCAGATCGGGGTCGCAGGGCCGGGGAGTCCCCGGATGCGTGCCAGTATAAGAGCGGTGCCAATGCGAATCCGACGAGCGGGCGTTGTGCCTCGGTTAAGCCTCGCGGCCGCCTGCGCGGCCATGCTCGCCGCCTCCGGCGGCGTGGTGGCGGGCTGCGGCGCGGGGGGACGGGTCGAGCAGCAATCTCTCAAGGCCGACCCCGCATTCGTGCTGCGCGTGCTGCCCACGCGACCCGGACTGGACATCGCGGGGCCCGAGCGCTCCCCGGGTCCGGGCGGCATCGACCGGGCGGCGCTCGACCAGTCGATTCCGGACCTCGTGGCAAGCGCGCGGGACGCCGGGCTGCGCCGGTTGTCGGTGCGCGAGTGGACGGGCCCGGCGGGGGCGCGGCTGGTCGCGGTGGCGGGCCTCTGGGATGACGGCGACGCCGCCGGCGCGATCGGCGGCGAGATCGCACGCGAGGCCGTGCCCGATGGCAGCGCATGGACGCCCGTGGAATACGGCGCCTCGCGCGGCTACCGGTCGGAGGATGCGCGTGCGCTGAGCGTCGTGATCGGCCGGGTATGGCTGTTCGTGCGGGCCGAGGGGCCTGTGGACGACGACGCGGTGCTGCGGACGGTCGAGCTGATGCGGAAGGCCGCTGCCCGGCAGGATGAGCGGGGATCGGGACCCGATGGGTAGGGAACTGCAGCGCACCTACCGCGGCCGCGCCTGGCGCGAGGAGGACCCCGACGGCAAGCGTGGACTGCATGAGGTGGACCGCGCCGAGCACGCCGTTCTCATCGCATCGATGGGCTGCTCGCCCGTGGAGGAGGCCGACCGGCTCACCGAGATGGCCGAGCTCCTGCGCACGGCCGGCGCCACCGTGGTGCACCGCGTGGTCCAGCACCGTGACCGGCCGGATCCCCGCCTGTACCTGGGCCGCGGGCGCCTGGACGAGCTCGTGGAGTGGGTGAAGGAGAACAAGCCCGATCTCGTCGCCTGTGAGGGCGACCTGTCCGCGGGACAGCAGCGCCATCTGGAGGACCGCCTGAAGACCCGCGTGGTCGACAGGGCGGGGATCATCCTCGACATCTTCGCGCTGCACGCGCAGTCGGCCGAGGGCAAGCTGCAGGTGGAGCTCGCGCAACTCGAATACTCGTACTCCCGGCAGGAGGGGTTGTGGCAGCACCTCGAGCGCCTGGGTGGGGGCGTGGGCACCCGCGGCCCCGGCGAGAGCCAGCTCGAAAGCGACCGCCGGATGATCCGCAACCGCATGGGCGTGCTGCGCAAGCGGCTGGGTGAGGTGGAGCGCAGCCGCGAGACCATGCGCGAGGAGCGCCTGGCATCACCCACCACCCGCGTGGCCCTGGCCGGGTACACCAATGCCGGCAAGTCAAGCCTGATGAACACGCTCACCGGCGCGCACGTGGACGTGGAGAACGCCCTCTTCGAGACCCTCGACGCCACCACGCGCGCCTTCTCGCAGGATGGCATGAAGGTGCTGGTCAGCGACACCGTGGGGTTCATCCGGCATCTCCCCCATCAGCTTGTCGAGTCCTTCCGCTCGACGCTGGAGGAGGTGCGCGACGCCCACCTGATCGTCCACGTGGCCGACGCCAGCGAGGACGACGAGGGGCGTGCCGCCAGGGCGACGGCCGTCGAGGAGGTGCTCGATGAGATCGGTGCCCATGACGTACCGCGACTGCTGGTGCTGAACAAGGTGGACCTGCTCGATGACGAGGACCGCCACGCCCTGGCGCGGCGTCACCCGGGTGCCGTGCTGGTGTCGGCGCGCACCGGCGAGGGAATCGACGACCTGCGCGACCGGCTGCTGGCCACCGCGCGCGCCAGATGGGAGCGGGTGGAACTGGAGGTGCCCTACGCGCGGGGCGACGTCATCTCCGCCGTGTACGCCCAGGGGCGCGACGTCACCCAGGACGCCGGGCCCGATGGCACCACCATCCGCGCGCTCATGCCGCCGGCTGCCGCCGGCCGAGTGCGCGCGCTGCTCGCCCGCGGCTAGTTGCGGATGAACACCGGCGTGCCGATGCGCACGCGCGGGTACAGGTTCTCGACGTCCCGGATGTACATGCGGATGCAGCCATGCGATGCCGCCGAGCCGATGGACGATGGATTGGGCGTGCCGTGCATGCCGATGGCCGGCGCCGAGGTGCCGATCCATCTCGTGCCCAGGGGATTGCTCTCGCCGGGCGGGACGGGACCAAGCCCCTCCGCCCACGGAGAGTCGGGCGGGAACCACGTGGGGTTCTTCTGCTTCTGGATCACCGAGTAATTGCCGGTGGGCGTCGGGTAGGCCGCCTGCCCGATGGCGATCGGGTAGGTGCGCACGCGCTTCATCACCGAGCCGCCACGCTTGGTCGTGCCCCGGTAGAGGCGCAGCTTGAAGTCGCTCTTGTCGATGACGATCACCGATCCCACCGAGGTCCGGCTGGGGCGCACCCGCTTGCCGACGAGCGCGTACGGGGCCGCCGGGCGTGGCGCCGTGAAGGCGGGCGCGAGCAGGGCGAGCGACTTCGGGACGTTGATCTGCTCGCCCAGTCGGGGCTTGCGGATGATCGGCTGCCGACCGCGCAGCACCACCAGGGCATCACGGCCCTCCACCTCGTACTGGGTGGCGCGCCAGTCCAGCACGCGACGCAACTTCGCGCGCGAGATCGACTCGCGCACCGGGAGGTTCACGTAGGTGCCCGGGGCGGGAACCTGCGCGAACGCCTGCATGATCGCCGCATCCACGTCCGCCCGGTACCCGACCGCGTCCGGGCGGATCGCGAACTCCCGTCCGCGGAAGGTGACGGGCATCGGTGCGCGACGGCCGGCGACGAACTGGTCGTACATGCGCTGCCGGGCGTCGAGGCCCGCGAGGCCCGAGACGTCCACGCCCTCGATGAGGACCCCCGCGGGGATCGTGCCGGCGGGGAACGCGGGGGCATCAGAGGCCTGGCCCGTGGCGAGCGCCGGGGCGGCGGCGAGGGTGGCGAGGGCGAGGCGGAATGCAGGACGACGGTACGGCAGCGGCACGGCTTCTCCGGTGGGCGTGGGCGGACTTGGGGCATGCTAACCACGACCGGTGCGGACACCCCGCGCGGGCGTGCGCAGGGCACGCGCGTCACCGGGAACGGTTGACGCTCATGCTGTCCCGTATTGGGCGTAGTGTGCGACTCCCGCCGTGATCACCGACTCCCGACACATCGAGGCCACCATCGGGGATGACCCCGGTGAGATCGCGTCCGTGCGTGCCGCGGTGCACGACCTCGCGGAGCGCGCCGGGTATGGCGAGCGGGCTGACGACCTGGCGTTGGCAATCAACGAGCTGATCGCCAACGCGCAGGAGCACGGCGCGGCGCCGATCCACGTCGTGGCGGACGCGGGCGACGGCGTGCATGTCGAGGTGCGGGATGCCGGGTGCGGCTTCGACTGGACCGAGGCCGTGCGCGAGCACCCGCCCCGGCCGGACTCGCGCCGTGGGCGGGGCCTCTGGATCGTGCTCCAGCTGGTCGACCGGGTCACCGTGGAGCGCGACGGCGACCACGCCACGCGCATCCGGGTGGATCTCGACCAGGCCGCCTAGGCCGGCGGACCGCCCCCGGGGCGGTCGCCCACCAGCGGCAGCGCGCGCGTGCCCAGTCGCCACCGCACCGCGGTGATCCGCAGGGACACCACCAGCGCCACGCAGGCGACCGCGGCGATCGCCGGGCTGCCGGGCTGCACGGCCGCGTAGATGCCCGCGCCCGCCAGGGCGATGAAGGCATAGAAGACACCGGGCACCAGCACCGCGGGGGTCACGCCGCGAAGCAGTGCCACGAGCACGCCGCCGATGACGCCAGCGGTCACCCCCACGAACAGGGCGCCGACCACCGACACCCCGGCCTGCAGGGCGTAGCCGGTGGCGACGGCCGTGTAGAGGCCGAGCGTGAGGGCATCGAGCACCACGAACCACAATCCCGTGAGCGGCGGGATGAAGCGGTGGCCCAGCAGCACCAGCGCGGTGACGCCGGCCACGGTCACCAGGTACCACGGCGTGCGCACGGCCACCACGGGCAGGTTGCCGATCAGCACATCGCGGGCGATCCCCCCGGCAAGCCCCAGCACAACGGCCAGCACGAACGCACCCACGAGGTCGTACCGGGGCGTGCGGGACTCGCGCCCGATGACCGCGCCCTCCATCGCGGCCACGCCGACCGTGATCAGCGCGAGCCACAGCGGCGTCTCGAAGACGAGGTCGGGAATGCCCATGGGAGGAAAGGGGTGGGTGGACTACGCGGCGCCGGGGCCGGCACCGTCTGCCAGGCCACCGACGCGGATGACGTCGCGCATCGACAGGATGCCCACGAGCTCGGGCCCCTCGAACACGAGGACGTGGCGGATGCCGTGGCGCACCATCTGGTCAGCCGCCGCCTGCAGGGGCCACTCGGGGGCGGCAGTGATGAGCGATCCCGTCATGTGGTCGCCCACGACCTCGCTGTCCACGTCCATCCCCGATGCGAGGGCCTTCAGCAGGTCGCGCTCGGTGATCACGCACGGCCCGGGCAGGTCGTGATCCATCACGACGGCGGCACCAGTGCGGTGCTGCACCATCTTCTCCGACGCCTGCCGCAAAGTATGCGTTGGGCCGACCATTGCATTCAGCGCGCTCATGGCGTCCTTGACCTGCTTCATGTGCGGATTGTGTCAATCGCCCCGAGCGACGTCAACCCGTACCCGCGCGCGGGGCGCTACACTTCACCGCTGTTCTTTGGGATGACCTTGGAGGTTTGATGCTCTACGGACGCCGGCTGGATG
>CAZPAT010000050.1:4100-8343 GCA_964584485.1 uncultured Bifidobacterium sp. | reverse complement strand
TACGACATCGTCATCACGCGCGGGTCCAACACGTACGGGCCCCGGCAGTACCCCGAGAAGCTCGTGCCGCTGTTCATCACGAACGCCCTCGATGGCCTGCCCCTGCCGGTGTACGGCGACGGCCTGCAGGTGCGCGACTGGATCCACGTGCGCGACCATGCCGAGGGCATCTGGTTCGCCATGGAGCACGGCGAGGCCGGGCAGGTCTACAACGTGGGTGGCGGCAACGAGTGGCCCAACCTGGAGATCACCCGCCGCATCCTCGCCCACACCGGAGCGTCGGACGACCTGATCACCTACGTGGAGGATCGCCCCGGCCACGACCGCCGCTATGCGCTCGACACGGCGAAGATGCGCGCCCTGGGCTGGGCGCCGCAGGTGGACTTCGACGAGGGCCTGGCGTCCACCGTCGAGTGGTACCGCGACGGCCGACCCTGGTGGGAGCCCATCAAGAGCGGCGAGTACGCGGAGTGGTACGCGCGCAACTACGCATCGCGCTGACCCCGCCGGCTAGCGGATGCGCAGCCGCACCGGGTAGGTGGAGTAGTACCGCATGCCCGTGGTGGCGTCCCGGATGTCGGCGTAGATGGTGAACACCTCGCCGGGGCGGTGTGCGTGGCGGTGCACCACGGCGTAGCCGCCGCAGCGCCCGCGCATGGTGCGTGACCGCGCCCCGCTGAAGTGCCATCCGTATGACCCGTGGGCCGACTTGAAGCGCGTCACCACCCGGTGCCCGATGCCGCCGGACTGGCACCAGCGCATCATCAGGCGGGTCCACCGCGTGCCCGGGATCTGGCGCGCGGTGATGGAGGTCACCTCGGGAAGGCTCACGCGCGGATCACCGCCGCCGCGCACGTAGTCGATCCAGGTGCTGTAGGTGCCCACGTGCGTGTAGGCGGTGGGTGATGAGTTGTCGCAGCCCTCGGGACCGAACGACACCACGCCGATCAGGAGCCCGTCGTTCTCGAGGGGCCCACCCGAGTCGCCCCAGCAGGCCGCCGCCTCGGTGGTGAAGGGCATGGTCCCGCAGATCGTCCCCCATGGGGCACCGATCGCCTTGCACTGCGCGGGCGTGGATACCGAGATGCGCCCGGTGAGGAGGCCGTCGCTTCCGCCGGGTGCGGCCTCGGTGGCGCCCCAGCCCGATACCCAGCCGGCCCCCGCGTAGGAGGCCCGCGGGCCGCGCTGATAGCGCTCCACGGCTGGGTGGATGGTGGGCGGCACGGGCCGGGCCAGATGCACCAGGGCGATGTCGTGGCCCCACCGCCGAGCGTCGTACAGCGGGTACTGGGCGATGGCATCCACGACGTACCGGCTCGCCGGGTCCACGGCCGAGAGCGCCGTGCGCCCGGCCGCCACCTCGATCTCCCCGGGACGCATGCCATCGGTGCAGTGGGCGGCGGTGAGGACCCACTGGGGATCGACGAGCGTTCCGGTGCAGAACTGCCCCGCCCGACCGTCCTCGCGTCCCACCTCGAGCAGGGCGACCACGTGATCGCCCGCCTCCGGGTCCGCGGGTCCGCCACCGACCACGGCCCCCGCCACGGCGCTCGCCCAGAGGACGATGGCGACCATCAGCGCCATGGCGGGCCGAAGCATGCGCCGACGCTATCAGCGCTCCGGCCGCCGGCGCGGCTACTGGTTCCGGAGGAGTTCCTCCTCGGGCACGTCACGCCACACGCGCGCAGGAAGCCCCGCCACCAGCTTGCCGGCGGGGATGTCCTTGGTCACGAGCGCACCGGCGGCCACGAAGGCCTCCTCGCCGATCTCGATGCCGGGCAGGATCACCACGCCGCCGCCGATGCGCGCGGCGCGGCGGATGGTGGCGCCGCGCAGCAGGCCGTGCCGGGCTTCGGTGCGTCCCATGAAGTTGTCATTGGTGGTGGTGACGCAGGGGGCGATGAACACGTCGTCCTCGAGGGTGGACAGGCGCGTGATGTACGAGTTGCTCTGGATCGAGCAGCGCGCGCCGATGTCCACCTGGTTCTCGATGCACACGCCGCGGCCCACGCCGCAGTCCTCGCCGATGGTCACGTTCTCACGAACGAATGCCTGGTCGCCGATGACCGTCCCCGCGCCGATCGAGGTGCCGGCGAAGATCACGGCACCGGAGCACACGGTGACGCCTGCGCCCAGCACCAGGCCCGGAAGCTCCCTGGCCTTTGCCGTCGACCGCCGGGCCAGCTTCGGGGTCTTCCCCAGCACCACGTTGTCCTGGATCACGCATCCCGGGCCGATGACGGTGCCGGCGTGCACCACCACGTTGGCGCCGATGTCGGCGTCGTCCGCGATCTGCACGCCTTCGCCCATCACAAGGTTCTCGCGGCTCATCGGGATGCCCCCTCCAGGGTCACGGGCCGGCCGTTCTCGGCCAGCGACCTGTCCATTGCCTCGAGCACCTCGACGGTGGCGAGGCCCGCCCGCGCGTCGGCGATCGGCGCCGTGCCCGTGCGGATGCAGTCGAGGAAGTGCTGGCACACCAGTCGCAGGGGCTCGGCCGCATCGATCTTCGGGCTGAAGATGTCACCGGACCGCACTTGGATGTACTCGCCGTACTCACCGGTGCGCGGTACCGGGCCCTTGTCGTACACGGTGATCTTGCGCTCGCTCTCCATGTCGTCGAACACCACCATGCGCTCGGACCCGATGACGGTCATCCGGCGCATCTTGTGCGGGTCCAGCCACGACAGGTGCAGGTGGCCGGTGATGCCGCTCTCGAACAGGATGCGCCCGAACACCACGTCCTCCACGCCATCCTGCAGGTAGCAGGCCCCGGTTGCGGACACCTCCACCGCGCGCTCGCCCACCAGGTGCAGCATCACGCTGATGTCGTGCGGCCCCAGGCTCCACAGGGCGTTCTCGTCCTTGCGCACGATCCCCAGGTTCAGGCGGTTGCCGTACAGGTAGAAGACCTCGCCGAGGTGGCCCGAATCCACGAGCTCCTTCACCTTCGTGACCCCGGGGTGAAGGACGAGGAGGTGATCGACCATGCAGGTGACGCCCGCCGCCTCGGCGGCCTCGGCCACCTCGCGGGCGTCCGCCGCGGTGAGTGCCAGCGGCTTCTCCACGAACACGTGCTTGCCGGCGGCGATCACGCGGAGTGCGAGGGCCGCATGGGTGGGCACCGGGGTCGCGATGACCACGGCATCGGTATCCGGGTCGGCGAGCACCTCGTCCAGATCGGTGGTGAAGCGCGTGCGGGGGAAGGCGCCGCGGTGGCGCTCGAGCAGCGCCTCATCCAGGTCGCACGCCCACCGGAGCTCCGACCCCTCGATGCGGTCGAAGTTCCGCGCAAGGTTCGGGCCCCAGTAGGACATCCCCACCACGGCTACCTGAAGCGGAGCTACAGCGTCCACACGTTCTCCCCTCGCGGCACGGCGTTGCGGAAGTCCACCACCAGCGGCGCGGCGTCGGCCACGCGCTGCCAGTCGATGCCGGAATGGGCGGTCACCACGACCACGGCGTCCGATTCCGCCAGCGCCTCATCGGTGAGCGGCACGCTGCTCATGGCGCGGTCCAGGCCATGCCCGGGCTCGAGGTGCGGAACGTGCGGGTCGTGGTAGCTCACCCGGGCGCCCCGCTCGTGCAGCAGCGAGATGACCTTGAGCGCCGGGCTCTCGCGCATGTCGTTCACGTCGGCCTTGTACGCCACGCCGATCACCAGCACGCGTGAGCCCTTCAACGCCTTCTCGTGCTCGTTCAGCGCGCGCGCGAGCTTCGCCACGCAGAAGTAGGGCATCTGCGAGTTGATCTTCCCCGCCAGCTCGATGAATTCGGTGTGGAAGTCGTACTCGCGCGCCTTCCACGTGAGGTAGAAGGGGTCAATCGGGATGCAGTGGCCGCCGAGGCCCGGGCCCGGGCGGAAGGGCATGTAGCCGAACGGCTTGGTGGCCGCGGCGTCGATGACCTCCCATACGTCCACGCCCATGCGGTCGCAGAGGATCGCCGTCTCATTGACCAGGGCGATGTTCACGCTGCGGAAGACGTTCTCGAGGATCTTGGTCATCTCGGCCACCTCGGGGGTGGACACCGGCACCAGGCTGTCGAAGGCCTGTCCGTATACCTGCATCACGCGCTCGGTGCACGCCGGCGTGAGGCCGCCGACCACCTTCGGAGTGGACCGGGTGGTCCAGTCCTCGCGCCCCGGATCCACGCGCTCGGGGCTGAACGCCAGGTGGAAGTCGCGTCCCGCCGCCAGGCCGTAGCCCTCCAGGATCGGCGCCAGCTCCTCGCGCGTGGTGCC
>CAZPAT010000050.1:0-4000 GCA_964584485.1 uncultured Bifidobacterium sp. | reverse complement strand
TGGGGGGCTCACAGGGCCCTCCCGGGGATGTTCATTCTCGGCACAGTCAGCGGCGGTATCGTAGTCACTATGGCCGATGCGGCGCTGGCGGGGCTCCCCCGCATCGTGCGTGCCGACGACGAGATCCGCTGGCGGGGGCAGGTGCTGACCTCGCTGGGACTCGCCTCGCTCGCGTTCTGGATCATCCTGTGGCTGGTCGAGGGGCCTGTTGAGCCACTCGCCGCCGGCATCGTGTTCGCGGCGGCGTTGCTGCTGGCACTGGTCCTCGGCGCCATCACCAGCCGCCGACGGGTGGCGCACGCCATGCTCACCCTGCGCCCCCCCCGCCTGGTGGTTCACGAGACCGTGGCCGATGCGCGGGAGCGCCGCGCGCGCGCCGCGACCGTCATGTTCCTTGGTGTCGGCATCCTGTTGCTGCTCGACACATTGGTGAGCCAGATCGGCGCCACCGCGGCCCTGGTCGCAGGCGCCGGCATCGGTATGGGCATCGTGGACCGCCTGGAGGCCCGACGCTGGGCGCGGGCCGAGGACGAGCGCGACTCGCGGATCTTCCTGATGCTGCGCCCCAACGCGCTCATCGCGCGCATGGGCGTGCAGGATGCCTACGAGATGCCCCGTGCGCGCTCGGGGGACGACGACGGCCCCCCGCCGGACATGTTCGTCTAGTCGATCTCCTCCACCACGGCCCGCGCGATGGCCTCGGCCGCGTGCCCGTCGCCGTAGTACGGGGGCCGCTCCGCCGGCATCGACAGGTCGGCGAGCGCCGCCCCCACGCGCGCGGCATCCATGCCCGTGAGGGCGTTGAACCCGCCCTCCACGGTCTCGACCCACTCGGTGGTGTCGCGCAGGGTGATGCAGGGGATGCCGTGGAAGTAGGCCTCCTTCTGCACGCCGCCGGAATCGGTCACCACGGCGCGGGCGTTCATGAGCAGGTTCGTGAAGTCCAGGTATCCGGCCGGCGGCGCCAGCACGAGGTCCGGTACCTGCGCGAGGGCATCCCACCGTCCCCCGGGCTGGAGCTTGGCGCGCGTGCGCGGATGCACCGGGAACACCGCCGGCTGGCCGAGCGATGAGAGCACGTCGACCATGGCGTCGAGCGCATCGGGCGTGTCGGTCGCGGCGGCGCGGTGGACGGTGACCAGCAGGTATCCGCCGGGCTGCAGCCCCAGGGCGGCGGGCCCGGGTCGCGCGGCGGCGAGCGGCGCGAACATGCGGCTGGCGTCGAACATGACATCGCCCACCAGGTGCACGCCCCGCGTGATGCCCTCGGCCGCCAGGTTGTCCACCGCCTGGCGGGTGGGGCACAGCAGCACGTCGGAGAGGTGGTCGGTGATGACCCGGTTCTGCTCCTCCGGCATGGACCGGTCGAACGAGCGCAGCCCGGCCTCGACATGGGCGAGGGGTATGCCGTTCTTCGCCGCGGTCAGTGCGCCGGCGAGGGTTGTGGTGGTGTCGCCGTACACCAGCACGGCATCGGGCCGCTCGTCGCGCAGCACATGCTCGAAGCGCTCCATCATGATGGCCAGCTGGTGCACGGGCGTCCCGGGCCCCACGTCCAGTGCGTGATCGGGGCTGGGGATGCCGAGTTCGTCGAAGAACAGGTCGGCGAGCTCGGGGTCGTAGTGCTGGCCGGAGTGCACCAGCACCTCATCGCCCAGCGCCCGGAGCGCCGCGCACAGCGGGGCGGCCTTCACGAATTGCGGCCGGTTGCCGACCAGGGACACGATGCGCACGAGGACTCCTAGAGGCCGGCGAATCCGATGGTGGCGAGTCGCTGGGTGATGCGCTCGAGGTTGCCGGTCAGCACCATGATGCCGATCACCACCATCAGCGCGCCGCCGATGGCATTCACCGCGTACCAGCGGTCACGCAGCCATTTCGACGCCGAGAGCGTCTGCGTCATGAAGATCCCCGCGAGCAGGAACGGGATGCCCAGCCCGAGGGAATACACGAACAGCAGGAGGGCGCCCGCGGCGGGTGATCCGGTGGGCGCCGCGTAGGTGAGGATGCTGCCGAGGATCGGTCCGATGCAGGGTGTCCAGCCGGCGGCGAACGCGGCACCCACCAGCCCCGCGCCCACCAGCGTCTCCGGCCGCCGGGACAGCCGTACGTGGCGGTCGGACTGCAGCCAGCCCGTGCGGGGCAGCAGCACCATCGCGATGCCGAACACGACCAGGATGATCCCCGCCACGAGGTTGAGCACCTCGCGGTCCCGTGCCAGTGAGCGCCCGATCAGCCCGGCACTGGCCCCGAACAGCGCGAACATGATGGCAAAGCCCAGCACGAAGGCCGCGGTGGGGCGCAGCACGCCCTTCCAGCGCTGCTCCACCTGGTCCGCGGGCACGCCCGAGATGAACGACAGGTACCCGGGCACCAGCGCCAGCACGCACGGCGATGCGAACGACACGAAGCCGGCGGCGAAGGCCACGGCAAGGGATACGACGGAGAGCTGATCCACCGCGGCCATCGTATCCCCGCGCGGAAGGCATGCCGGTGGGTCGTCCCCTGCCCGGGTACCTGTGTCAGGCGGTCGCGGGCGGCTTCGTCTTGACCCAGCTGTAGATGATGCTCGCGCCCAGCACCAGCACGATCACGGCGAGCGACAGCCAGATCGGCGGATGCCAGAAGTCCTTCACGATCATCTTCGCCCCCACGAACGCCAGCACGATGGCCAGTCCGTACGACAGGTATGGGAAGCGGTCCACGAGGCCCTCCAGCACGAAGAACAGCGACCTCAGTCCCATCAGGGCGAAGGCGTTCACGGCGAATACCAGGAACGGCTCGCGGGTCACCCCGAACGCCGCGGGAATCGAGTCGAGCGCGAACACGATGTCCGTGCCGGCCAGCATCACCAGCACGACCGTGAGGGTGGTGTACATCCACTTGCCGTCCATGCGGATGCGGAACTTCCGGCCCTCGTAGGTGCCGGTGAGCGGAAGGCGGGCCTTGAGGAACCGGAGGATCGCCGACTTCTCCGGATCGGCGGGCTCGTCGGCGTGCCGCAGCAGCTTCCAGGCGGTGTAGAGGAGGAACGCGCCGAACAGGTACAGCACCCATTCCGCCCGTGCGATCAGCACGCCGCCCACGAGGATGGCGATCAGCCGCAGGCCGAGGGCGATCAGGATGCCCAGCGTCAGCACCCGCAGCTTGGCCGCGGGCGGCACGGCGAAGAACCCGAACAGCACGATGAACACGAACACGTTGTCCATCGACAGCGAGTACTCGAGCAGGAAGCCCGAGAGGTACTCGGTGGCGTAGCGGGCGTCGAACGCCAGGCCGACCACCACGGCGAACGACAGGCCGAGGGTCAGCCACACGCCCGTCCAGGCCAGTGCCGCGCGCAGGCTCATCTCGCGGTCGCCCCGCGATATGAACAGCAGGTCGACGGTGATGACCACCACCGTGCCGAGCACAAGGGCGATCCATGCCCACAGTTGGACGTCCACGAGGCGGCAGTGTGGACGATGACCGGCGGGCGCGCCCGCCGGTCGGTCAGGCGGTCATCGTCCGGGCGCTAGCGCCGGCCCCGCGTGGTGGCGATCGTGCGCACCTTGCCCGGCATGCGCTCCCATCGCACGTGCCGCACGCCCCATGCGTACACCGATCGGTACCCGAGTGCGCGCACCACGCCGACGTTCAGGTCGAACTTGCGCCCCTTCACGAACGGACCCGTGTCGCGCTTGTGCGCGACCACGCACTTTCCGCCCACGCAGATGCGCACGCGCGACCCGCAGGGCACCAGGTTCGTCGCCACCGACAGGGTCGTGCGCCGGGTGCGCCGGAATCCCGGGCACGCGTTGCCCTGCGATGAGGCGTCGTACGCCGATGCCAGCACCCGTGCCCCGCCGCCGCGATACGGCGTGGGAGCAGGCGCCGCGGCCCCGCCGGACGCCGGCTGCGCACTCGGCGCGGACGGCATCGATACGGGCATGGCCCCCAGGGCTCCGGACGCCGGGATGGCGGCGGTGACGATGGCGGCGGACGCGACGAGTGCGAGGCG
>CAZPAT010000049.1:0-8540 GCA_964584485.1 uncultured Bifidobacterium sp. | reverse complement strand
AGCCCGATGAGCAGCGTGAGCAGCCGCCGGCGCCACGGGTCGGTGGTGGCCGCGGCAGCGACCGGCGGCGTGGCGGGTGGTGCCATCTAGCGCCCGGCAGTGCCCTCGCCGGCGGCGTCGAGCAGGGCCGTGAGCCCCTCGTCCACCGTCACCCGGGGCTCCCAGCCGGTGGCGCGCGACACGCTGACGTTGTCGGACACGAAGACCTTCTGGTCGCTGGGGCGCTCGGGCCCGGTGGCGTACTCCACCGGCCGCCCCAGGCGCTCCTCCAGCCAGGCGAAGAGCTCGAGGATGGACAGCGTGCGATCCGGCCCGCCGCCCACGTTCACCTGCAGCGGGGCGCCCGGCTGGGCGGCCTCGGCCAGCCGCTCGAACAGCCGGGCGAGATCGGTGGCATGCAGCAGGTCGCGCACCTGCTTGCCCACGCCGTTCAGCTGGATGGGGTTGCCGGCCACGGCCTCGGCCAACAGATGGGCCACCCAGCCCTGATCCGACCGGGGGTGCTGGTGCGGGCCGTACACCGATGACTGCCGCAGGCTGGCGGTGCGCAGCCCGTAGGTGCGCGCGTAGTCGCCCAGGTACTGGTCGGCCACGCCCTTCGAGCACCCGTAAGGGCCGTGGAAGTCCATGGGCAGCGACTCGTCAAAGCCCCGGGGCCAGTCGGGAGCCACGTACCGGGTGGGCTCCTCGACGATCCGCACGGCCGAGAGATCGCCGTACAGCTTGTTGGAGCTCATGCCCATCACCACGGTGCCGGGTGAGTGCAGCCGCACATGCTCCAGGACGTTCAGGGTGCCGAGGGCGTTCACCTGGAAGTCGCGCATGGGATCCTCGATGGAGGCCATCAGCGAGACCTGGCCGGCCAGGTGCGCGATGGCGTCGAAGGGATCCTGGCCGGTGAGGAAGCGCTCCAGCGCCGCGCCATCGGCGACGTCGATGAGGGCGGGCTCCACCCCGTGGCGGTCGGCCAGGAACGCCGCGTTGGCCTCCACCCCGCCACGCGACATGTCATCCAGCACCACGACGTCGTGCCCCTGCTGCATCAGGTGGTCGACCAGGTTGGTCCCGATGAACCCCACGCCACCCGTGACCAGCCACCTCATGCGTTCCGCCCCCCGAGTCGCTCCAGCCCGTCCGCCAGCGTAGTGGGGCACGTGAGCACCGTGAGCCCGGCATCCCCCGCCACCGACGACGGCGCGGGGTCGGCCGCGGGCCCCTCCGCCCAGTGCAGCTGGGCGCGGGGGGCACCGAAGCCGTCGCGGATCATCGTGGCCGCGCGCAGCAGCGACACCCCCGTGCCCGTGCCGATGTCGAACTGACCCTGCGCATCCGGGTCACCTGCCAGGTCCGCCAGCCGCGCGGCGACATCGTCCACCAGGCAGAAGTCGCGGATGCGCCCGGGGTAGCGCACGGTGAACTCGCCTCCTGCCGCCATGTGGCGGATGACATCGCCCACGAACCGCCCGCGGGGCTGATCGGCACCGTAGGCGTTGTGCACGCGGGCAATGCAGATGCCCCCGTCACCGTCCTCCATGGCGCGGACCACCCGCGCGGTGCCGTCGGCCTTGGTCCTGCTGTACACCGACTCGGGCAGGTGACCTGCGAGCGGCTCGGTGCTGCTGGCCACGTGCACCAGCCATGCGCCGTGGCGAGTCGCGGCGTCGGCGACATTTCCGGGGCCGTCCAGGTTGACGCGGGCCATCTCGTCCTCGCCGGCCGACCCCGCCGTCACCCCCGCGCCCGCAAGGTTCAGCACCACGTCCGGATGCACCCGCGCGACCACGTCCGCACAGGCCCCGGCATCGGTCACGTCCAGCGCCTCGCCGTCCGCGCCACTGCGGGAGGCGGATACCACCTCATGGCCGCGCGCCCGGAGCTCGGGCACCACGTGGCGCCCCAGGAATCCCGAGGCGCCCACCACCAGCACCCTCACCGGGTGCGGCGGCGGCCCACCTGCCACCGCAGGCGCACGAGCGTGACCACGTACGACACCACGAACGGGCCGAGGCGGCGCTTGGTGACCCCGTGCACGCGCTCGCGGAAGTGATCGGGCACCTCCGCCACGCGGAACCCCGGCCCATGCAGGTCGCGCAGGCGGAACAGGATCTCCTCCACCACGTCGAAGTCGCGGCACTTGAGCGTGATGCGCCGCAGGTCCTCACGCCGGTACAGCTTGTAGTTGGTGGAGATGTCCTTGCACGAGATTCCAAGAACCTTCCCGTACACGACGTTGAGCGACTTGCTCATGAGGCGGAGGGGCAGTGAGTTGTCGGTGGCCCCACCCGCCACGTAGCGGCTGCCGATCACCACATCCGCGCCGGGGGCGGCGGCCAGCATCGACCGGATGGTCTCAGGGTCGTGCGACCCGTCGGCGTCGAGGGTGACGACGTACTCGCTGTCATCGCGGGCCGCCGCGAAGCCGGACCTGAGGGCGTCGCCGAAGGAATCACTGGGCTGGCGCAGTACCGGGGTGGCACCGAGCGCGGCGATCTCGTCCTGCTCCACCTTCGGGGCCCAGTCGGGAAGCACCACCAGCACCTCGGCGTCCACCCCCTCCTCGGACTGCAGCACCCCGAAAAGGCGTGGCAGCAGTTCCCTCAGGTTGGGCAACTCGTCGTATGCGGGCATGACGACGGAAAGGCGTCGCGTGGCGCTGGTCACTCACTCCCCCGGGTAGGTGGCCGGTGTCGGTCGGGCAGGCGGCCGTACCCTACGGGACGTCCGCGGGCGGTCCGGCCACCGGGCGCACACCCCCGGCGCGAAGTGCCCGGGCAAACGCCCAGGCGAGACCTGCCGCCACCACCAGCAGCCATGCGACGGCGATGTGGCGCAGCAGCCATGAGTGCACCCACGCCGGGCCGATGCCCACCGTACCGCCCCCCCACGGGATGGGCACGAGGGACAGCGTGACCGCCGCGAGCACCATCCACCTCCACGTGGCACCGGGCCAGCCCGTGGCGCCCTCCGCATCGAACGCACCCTCATCCCGGCTGCCCGCGATGCGCGACCCCATCACGACGGCGGCGATGACCAGGGCGAACATGAGGTAGTACGACGGGGAGATGGTGGACGCGGTGCCCGCGATGACCAGGGGGATGAACAGCGCCACCGACCGGGGCAGCGAGGCGCCTGCGGCAAGGACGACCAGCAGGAAGGCAACCGCGGCGATGATCACCACGCCGAGCGGGTACGTGATCGCGGAGGCCGAGAGCCAGCCCCCGAAGGCCCCGATGGCGCCCGGCCACTGCGCCAGCCAGTTACCGGTGATCACCACGCCGCGGGCGAGCGAGATGTTGGCGTTCACATCGATGGTGAGATCGGCCACTCCCCGGAAGCCCGTCACGTTGGACCACCACGCCGACAGGCCCGCCGTGAGGCCACCGGCGGTCAGGGCGAACGACGGCACGGTGATGGCCACGAACGCCGCGACGGCAGCGACCGCCTGCCGCCAGCGCCGCAGCGCGACGAGGGCAAGGGCCAGCAGGATGAACTGCGGGCGCACCAGCGCGGCGGCGGTGACGAAGCCGGGGGCCATCCAGGGCGGATCCTTGCCCGCGAACAATGCGAAGCCCAGCAGGAGGGGGATCACGAAGCCCGCGCTGTTGCCCCGGTCGACCACGGCGATCACCGGCACGGCGGCGACGCCGATCACGATCAGCGGCACCACGAGGAACGGCGAGCGTCGCCATTGCCATGCAAGCCACAGGGCGGGCGCGGCAGCGGCGACCAGCAGCAGGAAGATGAAGAGATAGAAGGTGCGCCCGGAGCCGAAGCCCGCACCCAGCAGCAGGTCGGCCACCACGTGGGGGAATTGGCCCACCGGGGTGTAGAGCGAGTTGTAGGCCAGTGACGGGTCGGCCAGGTACGGATGCGTGGACGGGTCGAAGCCCGGCAGGCCGAAGTCGTGCCGGGCCGTGAGCACCTGCCCCGTGTAGTCGCCGAAGCAGTGCGCACCCAGGCCGGGGAATACACCCGCCTCGCACCAGCCGTCGCGGACCGGGTAACTGAGCGCTCCCGCCACCTCGCTGCCGTTGTACTGCGACGCCACCCACAGGGCGGGCAGGGCCACGACCAGGGCGGCGGACAGCAGCAGGAGCATCCGCGTGGCCCATCGCACGCGGGGCGGGCGCGGGGTGTCCACGGCTCCGCGGGCGGGCTCATCGGGCACGGGCCGAGGGTACCCCATCGGTCACCGGCCCCCGTGCCCCCGGGCGGGCCCGTATCGGTACGCTCGCCGGGTACCCGACGGAAGGACCACGCGTGACCCCACCTGCCCCGCCATCAGTGGACGTACTCGCCCTGGGCAATGCGATCGTCGACGTTCTGAGTCATGTGGACGACGCCGTGATCGACGGCCTGCCCGTGAACAAGGGCGGCATGACGCTGATCGGCGCCGTGGAGGCGCAGGACCTGTACGGCACCCTGGGGCCGGGCGTGGAGTGCTCGGGCGGATCTGCCGCCAACACGGTGGTGGGGGCCGCCATGCTGGGCGTGCGCACCGCCTTCGTGGGGCGCGTGAGGGACGACCAGCTGGGCGAGGTGTTCACGCATGACATCCGGGCGGCCGGCGTGCGATTCGATACCGCGCCCGCCACGGACGGGCCTGAGACGGCCGTGTGCATGGTGATGGTGACGCCCGACGCCCACCGCACCATGTGCACGCACCTGGGCGCATCCATCGAGCTTGGGCCCGACGACGTGGACGAGGCCCTGGTGCGTGATTCGGCGGTGCTCTACCTGGAGGGCTACCTGTGGGACCCGCCCGGGGCGCGCGAGGCCATGCGCAGGGCCATCCGCATCGCGAAGGACGAGGGACGCGCGGTGGCGCTGTCGCTGAGGGACCCCTTCGCCGTGGATCGCCACCGCGCGGACTTCCTGGACCTGGTGGACAACGACGTGGACATCCTGTTCGCGAATGAGCACGAGCTCACGTCGCTCTACGGGACCGACGACCTCGACAGGGCGTTCAACGAGGTGATGCCGCTGGTGAAGGTTGCCGCCTGCACGCGCGGCGAGCACGGGGCGGTGATCGTGGGCGACGGCGAGACCCACGTGATCCCCGCCGAGCCCGCCGGGCAGGTGGTGGACACCACCGGCGCCGGCGACCTGTTCGCCGCGGGGTTCCTGGCCGGCTGGACGCAAGGGCGGAACCTGCACGACTGCGGACGGATGGGGGCCGTGGCCGCCGCCGAGGTGATCAGCCACCTGGGCGCACGACCCGAGGCCGACCTGCGCGCGTTGGTAACCGCGAAGGTGCCCGCCTAGGCAGGACCACACGACCCGGCGCGGAACCCCGCTCCACGTGGGACGTTCCCCGCTAGTCTCCCGCGGCCTTTACCTTCAGTCCCCGGAGTTCCCGTAATGCCGTCCAACGCCAGTGTGATCGTCCGCGCCGAATTCCCGGTGGGCACGGACGTACTGAGCAGCGCAATGACCGCCGTCACCATGGCCGGCGGCGAGGTGGGCGGCATGGACACCGTGCGCTCCACCCGCGAGACCATCACGCGCGACGTGGTGGTGCACGGCACCGACGATGCCCACTGCGAGGAGATCGTCCGCACGCTGCAGGGCATCAGCGGCATCGAGGTGCTCGATGTGACCAACGGGATCTTCCGCGCGCACGAGGGCGGCATGCTCACCATGCGCACGCGCGCACCCGTGAGGAGCCGCGATGACCTGTCGATGGCGTACACGCCGGGCGTCGCCCGCGTGTGCATGGCCATCCATGACGACCCCGAGCGCGCGTGGGACCTCACCATCAAGGGCAACAGCGTGATGGTGGTGAGTGACGGATCCGCCTTGGTGGGCCAGGGCGACCTGGGGCCGCTGGCCTCGCTGCCCGTGCTGGAGGGGCTGTCGCTGTTCATGCGCGAGCTTGCCGACGTGGATGCCTTCCCGATGCCCGTGGACCTGGACGACCCCGCGGCCATCGCGGACGTGGTCACGAAGATCTCGTCGGTGTTCGCCGGGGTGCACCTGGCCGACATCGCCGCGCCCGCATGCTTCGCCGTGGAGGACGCGCTGAAGACTGCGCTGGACATCCCCGTGTTGCACGGCGACGCCGAGGGCACCGCTGCCGCGCTGCTGGCCGGCGTGCTGAACGGACTGCAGGTGACCGGCCGCATCATCGAGGACACCACCATGTGCGTGGCGGGCTCCGGCCCCGGCGCCACCGCGTTCCGGCGCATCGCCGATGCCGCGGGGGCCCTGGAGGTGCGGGCCGCGGAGAGCGACGAGGCCATGCACGACCTGGTGAAGGGCGCGGATGTGTACGTGGGCGTCTCGTCCCCGGGGTCGCTCGACCGCGATGACATCGCCGCCATGGCCGCGGAGCCCATCGTGTTCGCGCTGGGCATGCCCAACCCCGATCTGGATCCGGGCGATGCCGGGCACGTTGCGGTGTTCGGCACCGGTCGCCCGGACCTGCCCAACCAGGTGAACAGCACCCTGGCCTTCCCGGGCATGTGGCGCGGCCTCCTGGACGTGCGCGCATCGGCGCTGACCGACCAGGCCGTGATGGCCGCGGCCTGCGCGATCGCCAACGTGGTGGCGGAAGAGGGTGCCGTGGCCGCCGACTACGTGGTGCCCTCGGTGTTCAACCGCAAGCTGGTGCCCGCCGTGGCAGCCGCGGTGGCGGACGCAAGCCAGCGTGCCGGCGTGGCCCGCGTGGCCCCCACCGCGTAGCGCTCTGCCACACTGGCGGCGTGAGCCGCGCCCGCCGCACAGCCGCCGTGGTGCTCGCATGCGCGGGCATCGCCACCGCCTGGGTGGCCGCCGCGGGGTGCGGGGGCGCAGACGGCACCCCGGCCTCCACGCGGGCGGACGGCGCACCGCTGTACGACCCCGATCACAACGTCGTGAACCTGCCACCGGGATCGCGGTTCGCCATCCAGATGCCGGAGCCCGGCGAGGGCCGTGAATGGCAGCTGTACTCCGAGCAGGAGATCAGCGGGCTCTCCCTGAAGGGAATGGAGAACCCGTCCGGAGGCGGTATCTGGGCCTTTGAGACCACCGAGCCGGGCGGCGGCGTGCTTCAGTTCAGGCTTGCACCCGTCGGAACCGAGGACTTCATCGAGTCCGTTGACTACGAGGTGAACATCACATGAAGACCCCCCGCATCGCCGCGATCGGCGCGGCTGCACTGATGCTGACGGCGGGAGGCCTCGTGGCCGCCGGCTGCGGTGACGAGCAGGTGAACACCGCGGCCAGCACCGCACCGGACGGCATGGAGACGTTCACCTCCGGCGACACCGAGGTGAACGTGAAGCTCGGTGCGAAGTTCGTCATCTCCCTGCCGGAGACCGCCGGCACCGGCTACCAGTGGCAGCCCGCGGGCGGAAGCGCCGCCGGCGTGCAGGTGGAGCTGTTCGACGACGCCTTCGTGCCCGACAACCCCGACGCGGTCGGCTCATCGGGCGTGCGCAACTTCACATACGACACGGCCAAGACCGGCTCGGGCACCCTGGAGTTCGAGCTGCTGCCGCCGGGAAGCAGCACGCCGGACAACACCGAGACCTTCAACGTGACGGTGGCGGAGGGGTAGATGCGATGCCTGGCCGCCACGCTGGCGGTGCTGGCGCTGGGCGCGGCGGGCCTGGTGGCGCAGGGCTGCGGCGAGGACGACGGCATGGCGGGTGGGCCTGCCACCGGCAACCTGCAGATCACCTACATCCCCGACCAGGGCGTGACGCCGCGGGTGGCGGTACTCGCATGCCCGGGCGTGAACGCCAACGACGCCGCGGCCTGCGAGCAGCTGGAGTCGCTGAGCGCGGCGTTCGACCCGGTGCCCGCCGATCAGGTGTGCACCGACATCTACGGCGGTCCCGAGCAGATCACCCTGGTCGGGACATGGGCCGGGGAGGCGGTGGACACCACCCTCACACGCACCAACGGGTGCGAGAGCGACCGGTACGAATCGCTCGCGCCCGTCCTGCTGCCGCTGGTGGGCGGCCCGGGCGGGGGGTAGCACCGCGCGTGGGCGTCACCGTCCCGTGGAGCCCGCGGCTGCAGGCCTACAACCCGTCGGATGACGACGAACGGGCACTGCGCCGTGGGCTGGCGTGGGATCTGCTTGGGCAGATGGGGCTCCTGGATTCCGGAGGGGTGAGCGTGGTGGACCCGCCGGGCATGGACGACGCAGGGCTTGCGCGCGTGCACGCGCCCGCCTACATCCAGGCCGTGCGCCGCTACTCGGCCCAGCCGGCGCTCGCGCTGGCATTCGAGGCCTCGCAGTGGGGGTTCGTGGCCGGCCAGGACACCGTGGCCCGGGCCGGCATGCACGAGGCCGCTGCCGATGTGTGCGGGGCCACCGTGGAGGGCGCGCGGGCGGTGTGGGAGGGCCCGGCGGGCTCACGGGCGTTTTGCCCCGCACCCTCCGGGCTGCACCACGCATTCGCCAACAGGGCGTCGGGGTTCTGCGTGTACAACGACTGCGCGCTCGCCATCGCCTGGCTGCTGGATGCCGGCGCCGGGCGCGTGGCCTATGTGGACCTGGACGCCCACCATGGCAACGGGGTGCAGTGGATCTTCCACGACGATCC
>CAZPAT010000048.1:0-8614 GCA_964584485.1 uncultured Bifidobacterium sp. | reverse complement strand
AGGGCAAGGCCTGCCAGCGCGTTCCGGTGACCGGCTCCGACTACTGCCCGTCGCACCGCTACCTCGAGAAGTTGCAGCAGGAGAAGGCATCGTCGGGCATCCTCGCCGCATAGGCGCCGGAGACATCGGGTGTGGGAAGTGGCGGGGCGCGTGAGCGCCCCGTCGCAGTTCGGGGCCGAAATGGATGCCCACGGGCGGTTTGTGCGCCAGGCGTCCGCGTTCCGGGGGGATGTCGACACCTCGGGCGGCGCCGCCGACCCTGCTCGGTACCACCTGTACGTCTCACTGGCGTGCCCGTGGGCCCACCGGGTAGTGATCGCCCGCGCCCTGAAGGGACTGGACCAGGTGCTCGGCATGACGGTGGTGGATCCGATTCGCGACGAGCGCGGGTGGGCCTTCCGCCCCGAACCCGACCCCCTCACCGGCTTCGACTTCCTCGCGCAGGCCTACCACCGGTCCGATCCGTCCTGGCGGGGTCGCGTGACGGTGCCGGTGCTGTGGGATATCAGGGCGGCGCGCATCGTGAACAACGAGTCCGAGGACATCGTGAGGATCCTCGACGGCGCCTTCGGCGGGCACGCGCGGATGGCTCCCTGCTTGCGGCCGCATGAGCTGGCCGCGCGGATCGACGACGCCAACGGGGTCGTCTATCCCCTGCTCAACAACGGTGTGTACCGCGCGGGTTTCGCCACCACCCAGCGGGCCTACAACGAGGCCGCTGCCGGCGTCGCGGAGGGGCTACACCGCGTGGAGCAGGTCCTGCGGGGCGACCGCTGGCTCGTGGGCAACCGGTTCACCGAAGCCGACATCCGATTGTTCACGACCCTCGTCCGCTTCGACCCCGTGTACCACACGCACTTCAAGTGCAATGCGCGACTGGTGGGCGATTCGGAGGCCCTCGTGGGCTACCTGCGGGATATCGCGCAGATCCCTGGCGTCATGGACACGATCGACATGGGCCAGATCAAGCGGCACTACTACCTGACGCACGACAAGCTCAATCCCGTGGGGATCGTGCCGGTGTCGGACGGCCCGGACCTCACGCGCCCCCATGGCCGCGCGGCCCTCGGCCCGGACGCCCTCGCCTAGCGGACGGGGCGGGTGGCCATGGCCGCGAGGATGCGCTCGGCGCGGGCGGACTGGTCATCCCACCACCGCGCGCGCTCGGGCGGCGTATCCGACGTGTGCTGGGCGGCTTCCTCGATCACCCTCCGGGCGGCCTCCCGCAGCGGCCCGTGCATGGCCGCCCCGGGCCACCGCACGCCGGGCTCCCCCGGCGCGCCGAGGGCCTCGATGGCATCGCCCAGGCATGCCACGGAGAGGGCGTCTTCGATTGCGGATGTTCGCGACAGGCGCGCGGCGGCGCACCACACGGCAAGGGCAACGGTGGAGCGGGCGTCCTCGAGCAGGGTTGGGTCGAGATCGAGCAGGTCGTCGTCGTGGCTCATCTCGCGGAATCTAGGCGCGTGCGTGCCCGATGCGGTCGGACATCGGTAGGGTGACCATGTGAATTCCCGCCCCGACTCCCCCCTGGCCGTGCGGGCAGAGGGCGTGCGGAAGGCGTTCGGGAAGACCGAGGCACTCCGCGGGGTGGACCTCAGCGTCCCGCGGGGAATGGTCTACGGGCTGCTCGGCCCGAATGGGGCCGGCAAGAGCACCGTCGTCCGGATCCTTGCCACCCTGATCCGCGCCGACTCAGGGACCGCCCTCGTGGACGGCGTGGACGTGGCCCGGAGTCCGGCCACCGTCCGCAGCCGCATCGGCCTCGCCGGCCAGTACGCCGCCGTGGATGAGTACCTCACGGGCCGGGAGAACCTGGAGATGTTCGGCAGGCTGTCCGGGCTGCGGAAGGCGGACGCCCGCACGCGCGCCGCGGAGCTGCTGGAGCGCTTCGACCTGACCGAGGCCGCCGACCGGCCATCGAAAGGGTATTCGGGCGGCATGCGCCGTCGCCTGGACCTGGCGGCCAGCCTCGCGGCCCGGCCCCCGATCCTCTTCCTGGATGAACCCACCACGGGGCTGGACCCACGGAGCCGCCTCACGATGTGGTCGGTCATCCAGGACCTCGTGGACGACGGCACCACTGTGCTGCTGACCACCCAGTACCTGGAGGAGGCCGATCGCCTTGCCCAGCGCATCGCCGTGATCGACCGGGGAGTCGTCATTGCCGAGGGCACGCCGGCCGAGTTGAAGGCGCGCGTGGGCGGTGAGGGCCTAGAGGTCGCGGTGGTGGACTCCGCGGACCTCGAGCGGGCGCGCTCCATCGTGGCGGGCGTGGCCACGGATGAGGTCTTCGTGGATGCCGAACGGCGGCGCGTGCGAGCGGCCGTGGCGAACGGGCCCCGGGCTCTTGCCGACGTCGCCGGGGAGATCGCCGCCGCGGGAATCGCCACGGAGGACGTGGGCCTGCACCGGCCCACGTTGGACGAGGTCTTTCTGGCCCTCACGGGCAGGCCCGCCGACGACGATGATGGCCCCGGCGCCACGGATGAGGGGGCACCCTGAACCCCGCCCGCGCGCTCCGGGACTCCGGGATCATCGTCTGGCGGCAGCTGATCCAGCTGCCGCGCATCCCCGAGGTGCTGATCTTCGCCCTCATCCAGCCGGTGATGTTCGTGCTCCTGTTCCGGTACGTGTTCGGCGGCGCCATCGCCACGCCCGGCGAGAGCTACGTCAACTACCTGATGCCCGGCATCTTCGCGCAGACCGTGGCGTTCGGAGCGGTGGCGAGCGGAATCGGGCTGGCCGAGGATCTCCGGCGTGGCATCATCGACCGCTTCCGCTCGCTGCCCATGGCCCGCTCGGCCGTGCTGGTGGGCCGCACGGTGTCCGATCTGGTCCGAAATGCGGTCGTGGTGGGCGTGATGTATGCGGTGGGCCTCGCGGTGGGATTCCGGCCGGAGGGGTCGATCGGCGCGCAGCTGGTGGCCTTCGGGCTGCTGCTGCTGACGTCGTTCGCCTTCTCGTGGATTGGCGTGGTGATCGCGCTGAGCATGAAGACCGTCGAGGCCGTCCAGTCGGCGGGGTTCATCTGGCTGTTCCCCCTCACGTTCGCCAGCTCGGCATTCGTGCCCACCGACTCGATGCCCGGCTGGCTGCAGGCCTTCGCCGACAATCAGCCCTTCACCATCGTGGTCAACGCGGTGCGCGCGCTGTTCCTGGCGCAACCCGTGGGCAACTACATATGGCTGACGCTCGCGTGGATGGTCGGGATCATCGCCGTGATGATCCCCCTCGCCACCCGGCAGTACCGACGCCGCAGCGGCTAATCGGAGTGCTTCCCGCGGTGCAGGAGAGCCCGCTCGAGCGCATCGATCCTGTCCCGTAGGTCACGGATGATCGCTCCCGGGTCGTTGCCCTCCATCGCATGCATACGCGGGGTGGCGTTCTCCACCTCGGGAGTGGGCGTGTCGGTCTGCTGCGACGAGGAGGACGGGCTGAGGAAGCTCGATGCAACCCAGGCGGTGAAGATGGCGATGAGGGCCACGCCGGAGAAGATCATGATGGTGGCGACCACCTGTCCACCGGCGGTGACCGGGTAGAAGTCCCCGTAGCCGACGGTCGTGATGGTCACCACCCCCCACCACAGGGCCTCGCCGCCCGTCTCGATGTTGGACCCCGGCGCCCCGGCTTCGAAGTAGAGCACCAGGAGTCCGCCGCCCTCGAGCACGATCAGGAGAAAGCCCATCACGAGGAAGAGCGTCCCCTGGGCGCGGTTGGCGACGAACCACTTGACCGTGGCCTTCCACCCGTAGTGGTGGAAGGCCTGCAGCACCCGGATCAGCCGGAAGAGACGGAGGATGCGCCCGTACGGGAGGCTCCCGAGCAGGTCGAACCATCCTCCGCCGTGGTTCATGTAGTGCCACCGCGCACCCTTTGCGAGTCGCAGCCGGAGGGCGAAGTCGAGGAGCAGGATCACGATGAAGATCGGCTCCATGAAGATGAGCAGGCTGCGGGTGTCGCTCCCCAGATTGGCGGGGATCAGCAGGAACACCCAGTTGATGATCGACAGCACGGTGACGACGATGATGAAGACGTCGTACCCGGGCTTCAGCCCGCTGCGGAGGGGCAGGTCGCGGGGCGGCCCCGCGCTTTGTGAAGCAACTTCCGGCACGGGAGTCCTGTTTCTCGCCCGCCCCGGGATGTCCTTGTCGCTACCCGAGCAGTGGTGACTCCCGGAGGGTGTCCGCGATAGCCTGCTCCACCGCGGGCATTGCCTCAGCCGACCGCGCACGTACCTCGATGAGGTCCGGCTCGGCCAGCCAGTGGGCCGCGGGATCCGTGCAGCCGCGGGACGCGGCAAGGGGCGCGAAGGCGGCGGGCATGTCGTGCGGCCGCGGCACGCCGGCCATCTGCAGCATGAGCATGGCCCATGCGCGCGGGGGCGCGTTGCACGGGTCGTATCCACCGCCGGCCAGTGCCACGATCCTCCCGCCGCATTCCTCGCCCGCGACGCGGAGCAGCGCCTCCCAGAGTTCCGGGTAGAGGTCCATCGTCGTCCGCAGGTGGGAAAGCGGATCGGCGTGGTGATGATCCACCCCGCACTGCGCCACGATGACCTCGGGCGCGAACGCCCGCACGGCGGGCACCACCACCTGGGACATGGCGGCGCGGTAGGCATTGTCGCCGGCCTCCGGTGGCAACGCGAGGTTCACGGCGCTTCCCGGAGCATCGGGGCCGCCGGTCTCCTCCGGGAATCCGCTGTTCGGGAAGAGGTAGCGGCCGCTCTCGTGCACCGACACCGTCAGCACCGCAGGGTCGTTCCAGAAGAAACCCTGCGTGCCGTCGCCATGATGGACGTCGAGGTCGATGTACGCGAGGCGCCCCACCCCGGCGGCGCGCAGGGCGATGATCGCGACCGCCGTGTCGTTGTACACGCCGAAGCCGTTCATCCGGTGCGGGAGCCCGTGGTGCGCCCCACCGGCCGGGACGATGGCCGACGTCGCCGCACCCGTGCCCACGAGCGACCCCGCCTGCCAGGCGGCCGCGGCAAGGCGCGCCGAGTCCTCATGCATCGCGGCATAGGGGTGCACGTCGGGCGTGACGCCCCACTGGCGCGCCTCCGGTGCCGCGGCGAGGATGGGGCGCGCGCTGAACGTCTTGATGGCCCGGATGAACGCCGGGGCGAACATCGTGCTGAGATCGGCCTCGGGCATGGCGGGCGGACCCGGCATGAGCGCGACGCCGGGCACGTCGAACAGGCCCGCCTGCCCGGCGAGGGCCACGGCCAGTTGGTGCCGCCGCCGGTCGGCCGGATGATCTGCGTAGGCCATGCCGAGATCATCGGAGTGGACCACGGCCAGACGGGTGCTCATGCGGCAACCACGGGGATCAGGATACGCCGCGGAGGGAGGTGCGCCCGCCCCCGGCTAGGATCGCCGCATGGATGACGAGACGCGTGATCGGGCCGCCGCAGCGGCGCTCCACCACCTCCGCACATCGGGTGAGCCCGTGCGCGAGGCCTTCCTCTACGAGAGGGTGCGTTCGGACGGGATCCGAATCGGGGGACGGGACTTCATCAACGTGCTCATGCGCCTGGAGACGCAGGGGCACGTGCACGTGGATCCCGTTCACGACGAGCGATCCGATCCCGAGCCCTTCGCGCCCCGCTTCTGGAGGGTCACCGAGTAGCGGGGACCGGCTGGCGCAGCCGGATCACGAACATGCGGTCCCAGTGCTTGCCGGTGACGATCACATGGCCGGTGATGGGGTCGCGCGCGATGCCGTTGAGCGTCTCGCCCCCATTCCCGATCCTGTCGCGCAGGGATGACATGTCGAGCCACGCGCGCACGCGGCCGGTGCGCGGCGCGATGAGGGCGATCCGGTCGTCCAGCCACACGTTCGCCCAGATGAGGCCCCGGATCCACTCGAGCTCATTGAGCCTGCGGATCGGTCGCGCGCCATCACGAACCACCACCGTGCGGCGCACTTCCAGGCCGGGCGCATCCAGCCACCGCAGGCGTGCGGTGCCGTCACTCGCGATGAGGCGCCGGCCATCAGTGGTGAGCCCCCAGCCCTCCCGCGGGTAGGGTCGCACCCCGACCCGGCGCAGTGAACGGGGATTGACCCTGTACGCCACGCGGTCCTTCCACGTGAGCTGCCAGGCGCTTCCCCTCAGCACCGTGATCCCTTCCGCGAAAATCGGAGCGGCGATGTCGCGTCGGACGAGCACACGTCCCGTGCGGGCATTTAGCCGGCGCAAGGATGAGTCGCTTCGCCGGGGGTCGCAGCAGTCCCCTGTGCTCTCCAGGAGTGCGCCGCGGTGGGCGACCAGTCCCTGCGTGTACGCGGCGGGATCGTGAGGACGAACATCCACGATGTCCCACGCAATCTCTGGCGCCGGGGCGCCGGTCGCTCCCGCACCGCCGACGAGCAGGCATGTCGCAATGGCTACAGCACGCATCGGTGCATTATTGCGGTGGCCTGTCCCCATGCGCGTGTGCCGGGTCCGGGGCCCGGGGCGCAGATGCGCACCCGGACCCCGGAGTGGCCGGAATCAGCAGTAGGCGATGAGGTGGAAGGGTCCGGTCTGGCCACCCTTCGTGGAGGCCGGGTTACCGGACACTCCGTACATGTCGACCACGAGCGTCTGTGCCTGGCCCGGAACATTCTGGACAGCAGGCCACTCGAAGGCCTGCAGCGACGTGGCGCTGTAAGTGCATGTGGAGACGTCGACGGGGTAGTTGATCACGTACTGGCCCGCGGCGTTCCGCGCCGTGGTCACGCCCGTGCTCCCGCCGGCGAGGGTCCCGTCGGCGTTTACCCGCGCGTAGTACGTCCCCGTCGAGATCTGTGATCCGAGCCAACCCGCGTTGGTGGGCGTCTGCACGCCGACCGGGTTGTCCGCGCTAATCCCATTTGCGGTGTCGTTGGTCGTTGTCCGAACTGCCTTCAGGTAGTTGAGCGCCGTGTTGGAGCGCCGCACCGCCGCCTGGGAGATGCGCTGGTTGATGATGAGCTGCTGGCTCGAGCTCGATGACGTCACCTGCCCGCTCGCGCCGGTCACTACTACCGCCGCCGCGGTCCCCGCGGCCGCAAGTGCAGCAATCGCAACTGGATGGACTCTCATAGTTGCCCCTTCCGGTGATCTAGGTCAATGGACCATACGGGGGGGCCGTCGGAGAGGGTAGGTGCGAGCGCGCCAGACAGGATTCGAACCTGTGACCTTCGGTTTCGTAGACCGACGCTCTATCCGACTGAGCTACTGGCGCAGGGGCATCGCGTGCGATGCGGCGGGCACCGTATCAGAGCGGCCGCGCATCACCATGGTCGGCCACCGCAGCGGGACCCGTGCCCGCGGCGGCGGGGTCCACGCGGACGCGAGATATGCGTGACCCGTCCATCTCGAGCACGGTGAACTCCAGCCCGTGCGCGGTGACGGCGTCCCCCTCCTCGGGAACGCGTCCCATCGCGTGGAAGACGGCCCCACCGACCGTGTTGTAGTCCTCGTCGTCGATCTCGCATCCGAAGGCATCGTTGAAGTCCTCGAGTGTCACGGAGCCGGCCACCAGTGCCTGCCCGCCGCCCGTGCGCACGATGTCGCGCGATGGGGTGTCGAACTCGTCGTCGATCTCCCCCATCACCTCCTCCACCAGGTCCTCGAGGGTGGCAACGCCCGCCAGGGAGCCGTACTCATCCACCACCACCGCAAGGTGGCTACGGGTCCGCCGGAAGTCCACCAGCAGGTCATCGAGGGGCTTCGTCTCCGGGACGCGCTGGACGTCGCGGATGAGGTCGCCGATCCAGGCGTCGGTGTCGCCCCCCGTCGCCGCCTCGAACAGCTGGCGGATGTGGATGACGCCCCGGATGTCGTCCGGGTCGTCGCCGTACACCGGGTAGCGGGTGTACGGGTGGCTCTCGACGATCGCGGCTGCCTCGGCGACCGTGGCCGTGATGGGCAGCAGCACCACATCCGGACGCGGCACCATCACCTGGCGCACCTCCGTGTCGGCGAAGTCGAATACCCGCGAGAGCATCTCCGACTCCTCCGCCTCCAGCACCCCCTCCTCGAAGGAGGCTGCGAGGATCATCCGGAGTTCCTCTTCCGTGTGGCTCCGGCCCAGCCGGATGTCGCCGCGCAGGCCGAGCAGCCGGAGCGTGCCGGCGGAGAGCCGCTCGAGCAGCCATACGAACGGGTACACGATGGCCGTGAAGAGGCGCACGGGTCCCACGACGGCGAGCGCGATGGATTCCGTGCGTGCGAGGGTGAGCGCCTTCGGGACGATCTCGCCGAGTACGACGGTGATGGCGATGATGATGGCGAAGCCGATGACGATGCTGACGACCGTGATGACCCCGGTGCTGAGGGCACTGCCGAGGGGCTCGAGCACGTCCTCCACGAGCCCTCGCACTGCCGGTTCGCCGACCGCACCGATGGCAAGCCCGGCGAAGGTGATGGCCACCTGGATGGATGAGATGAACCGGGTGGGGTTCTCCTGGATGGCGGCCACCCGCGCCGCGCGCTTGTTGCCCTGTTCGGCCAGCTCGCGCATGCGCGTGGGCCGCGCGGCGACGAACGCGTACTCGGCCGCCACGAAGAAGGCGCTCCACGCGACCAGGAGGAACAGGAGCACGATCTGCAGCCCGGTGCTCAACGGGCGCGCCTATTCGGAGG
>CAZPAT010000047.1:0-8762 GCA_964584485.1 uncultured Bifidobacterium sp. | reverse complement strand
TGGGAGAACACGGCCATCGGGGACGAGCAGGCTGGCTGACCCGGCGAACGGGGGGGCGGCCGCGCAGGTCGTCCCCCTGGTCGCCGCCCGCGCCCTTGACCGGGCGCTCGACTACTCCGTGCCCGCGTCCCTCGGGGGCGCGGCGTTAACCGGCGCCCTCGTGGCCGTGCGCCTCGGCCCGCGTGCCGTGCTCGGCGTGGTCGTGGGACGCGACGCGCCCACGCACTCCGGGCCCCTGGCGCCCATCGCGGGCGTGGTGGACGCCCCCGCGGTATCGGCGGACCTGCTCGCACTGGCCCGCTGGGTGGCGGCGCGCACGCTGGCACCGCTCGGGGCCTGCCTGAAGCTGGTGCTCCCCCCGGGCGCGGAGGGCGCCCTGCGACGCGGCCCGGATGGTTCCTGGCGCCTCGGGGCACCCACCGGCCGCGGGCGCGAGCGCCTCGTGGCGCGCATGGGCGACCCGGATGCGGCGGCCGCCGCCGCGGGGCGCCGCGCGGCGGTGCTCGCGGAGCTCGGTGCGGCGGGCGGCACGCTTCCGGCTGCGGAGCTGGTGCGTCTCGCGGGAACCACCATGCCCACCCTGCGGCGCATGGCGGAGGAGGGGCTGATCCACCTGCGCCGCGAGCGCCCGGATGCGAGCGGCCTCGACTGGTTCGGCCCCGCCCCGCCGCCGGATGCGCCGCCCCACCTCACCGATGAGCAGCGGCATGCGGTCGAGAGGATCGCGCGCGCCGTGCGGTCCCCCGAACCGGAGGCCCTGCTGCTGCACGGCGTGACCGGGTCGGGCAAGACCGAGGTGTACCTGCGCGCGATCGACGAGGCGCGTTCCCAGGGCAGGGGAACGCTGGTGCTCGTGCCGGAGATCGCCCTGACTCCCCAGTTGCTGGGGCGACTGCGCGCACGGCTGGGGGAGCGTGTCGCGGTGTGGCATTCGGCCCTGGCCCCGGCCGAGCGGGCGGCGGAGTACCAGCGCATCGCCACGGGCGACGCCGACGTGGTGCTGGGCGCGCGAAGCGCCGTCTTCGCGCCCATCCAGGCCCTCGGGCTCGTGATCGTGGACGAGGAGCACGACTCGTCGTACAAGCAGGACTCCACGCCGCGGTACGACGCCCGGCAGGTGGCGTACCGGCGGGCGCTCGACACCGGTGCGGCCATCGTGTTCGGCAGCGCGACCCCGCGTCCCGAGGCATGGCACGCCCTGGAGCGCATCACCCTCGGTCGGCGGGCTGATGGCGCCGAGTTGCCGCCCGTGCAGGTGGTGGACATGCGCACGCAGCCGCCCGGCCCCGTGTCCCGGCCGCTCGCCGCCGCGCTGCAGGAGGCGGGCGAGCGCGGGGAGAAGGCGATCATCCTGCTGAACCGCCGCGGCTTCTCGCGCACCACGCTGTGCCGCTCGTGCGGGTGGATCGCCCGGTGTCCCGACTGCGACGTGCCGATGGTGCTCCACCGCGATGAGGGTCCCGAGCGGCTCACGTGCCACCACTGCGGGTTGGAGCGCACGCCGCCCGCGGCATGCCCGTCGTGCCGCTCGGTTGACCTGGGCCGGCAGGGGTCGGGCACCCAGGCACTGGAGCAGGCGCTGGCGGCAATCGTGCCCGACACCCGGCTGGTGCGGTTGGATGCCGACACGGCTGCGCGACGCGGGGGCGTGGTGGGGCTGCTTGAGGAGTTCTCGCGGCCGGGGGCGGCCATCCTGCTGGGCACGCAGATGGTCGCCAAGGGACACGACCTGCCCGAGGTGACGGTGGCAGGCATCCTCGATGCGGATGCCGCCCTGCAGCGCCCGGACTTCCGGGCCGAGGAGCGGGCGTTCTCGCTCATCGTGCAGTTGGCCGGCCGTGCAGGGCGACGGCGCGGCGAGCCCGCCCGCGTGGTGGTGCAGGCATGGGAGCCGGCCGCGCGCGCCGTGCAGCTGGGCGCAGCGCATGCGGTAGAGGAGTTCCTGGACGGAGAGGTGGCGCGGCGCGCACCGCGTGGGATGCCCCCGCATGGCCACCTGCTGCGGATCGTCGCCGAGGGCACCGACGCGGCCCGGGTGGCGGAGTCGGCAGATGCGATCGCGGAGGCCATCGGCGAGGCCGACCCCGCGGTGATGGTGCGCGGGCCGTCCCGGCTCCACCGGCTCCGCGGCCGCGCGCGCCGCGCGATCCTGCTGCAGGCGCCGGCGTCATCCACGCTCACGGCCGCGGCACGGCGCGTGCTGGACGGCCCGGGCGGTCCCGCGCGGCGGTCGGGCGTGCGCGTGTGGGTGGACGTCGACCCGCAGGACACCTGACACGCCGCCCGGCACCGGGTAGCCTGCCCCCGGCCCTTTCCCACGACCCGAGGTCCCACGATGCCCGCCCCGCGAATCTTCGCGTCCCAGTCCGAGCCCCGCGCCCAGTGGACGCACGTCCTCGCGTCCGTCCTCGCCCTGTGCGGTCCCGCGCACCGCACGGCGCTGATGCGGGAGTTCCTCGACGAGGACATCGAGGGTGTCGACAGCGCGATCGTGCGTGAGTTCGCGCCGAATGGCGACGACGTCATCGACATCGTCGTACAGCACCGCGACAAGGAGTGGGCGCTCGCCATCCAGACCTCCCTGGCGTTCCAGGGCGACATCGCGGACCGCCTGAAGGCCGCCGCCGGCGGGCTTTCGGGCTACGGTCGGGTCATCGTGATGGGCATCACCGCCGACCGGAAGCCGGGCCCCTACATGGACGCCGTCGCGGGCGCGGGCGCCGAGACCCGATACTGCTCGTGGCTGCGCGTGCGCGACTGGGTGCAGGAGCGCCCGGAGCGCGGCAGCGCGGAAGGCGTGGACCTGGCCGTGCTGCAGCAGGCCGAGTACTTCCTCACCCCGAACGTCGCGGAGCTGTACCGGCTCGAGGACATCGTGCCCACCGTGCCGTCCGCGGCGCGCGAGGCGGTGACGGCGGCCTTCTTCGGCCTGAACGACCTCTCGCCCGCGCCGCGCATCGACCAGGCGCCCGACGGTGCCACGGCGATCTTCCCGCGCACGGGTGACGCGAAGGCCCAGTTGGTCATCCGCGGCGGCGCAGCGCACCTCGCGCTGGATGGCGCGGGCGACATCGCCATCGGCTCCGAGGCCGACTGGGAGGTCGCGGCCTCAGGCGCCCTCGCCGAAGCGCGACGCATGCTGCCGAGGAAGAGGTAGTCATCACGGCCGGCGCGGGCGCGCATTCGCGGGTCATCGCCGGCCGCTGGGCCGTGGGCGACCCCATCGCCCGCGGCGGCCAGGCCACCGTCCATCTGGCCACGCATGCGTCCCTCGGGCGCCGCGCGGCCATCAAGGTGTTCCATCCGCACGTCTGGGATGACCCGGCGTTCCGCGCGCGCTTCCGCCGTGAGTGCGAGGCGCTCGTCTCGTTGGAGCACCCCAACGTCATCCCGGTCCTCGATGCCGGGGAGTCCGACGGCACGGGGTGGATCGTCATGCACCTGGCCACGGGCGGCACGCTCGCGGACCGCGTGGCGTCGGGGCCCATGGACCCCGACGCGGCCGTGGCGGTGCTCCGTCAGGTTGCCTCGGCGCTCGATGCCGCGCACGCCGACGGACGCCTGCATCGTGACGTGAAGCCCGCCAACGTGCTGCTCGAGCCGGATGGCCATGCATGGCTGGCGGACTTCGGGGTGGCCCGTCCGGTGGGCACCACCACCACGGTGCCCGGCCAGATGATCGGCACCGCCGCCTACATGGCGCCCGAGGTCATCGGCGGCGGGCGCCCGGGGCCCGCGGCGGACCGCTATGCCTTCGCGTGCATGGCCTTCGAGCTCCTCACGGGTCGGCGGCCCTTCGCCGATGGCGAGGTGGGCACCGTGCTGTTCGCGCACCTGGATCGCACGCCTCCGCGGGCGGGCACGATCAACCCCGCCCTCACATCGCGCGCGAGTCGCGTGCTGGCGCGCGCCCTGGCGAAGGACCCGGGCGATCGCCCGGAGTCCGCGACGGCGCTGGTCGGTGCGCTGGCCTCCGCGCTGCCGGGCCCGGATGCCACCCTCGCATACGGCAGTGTGCCCCGCGGACGTGCGCGGGGCGCGCGGGGCATCGTCGCGGTGGCCGCCGCCGCGGGCCTGCTCGTCGGCGGTTCCATCGCGGGATATGCGCTGATCGGCGGCGGGGCGGGTGACCCGCCCGCCCGCGAGGCGGTTGCCCCGCTTCCCGCCGTCCCCACCGCGCAGGGGGACATCCGTGGAGGGGAGGCCCCGGCGGGCGCGGTGCCGGGCACCCGGCCCACGGATCGGGTGGCCGCGGTCTCGCTGGAGGGCGCCACCGCCTATGCGGTGGCCGCCGGCCCCGGCCGCACGCCGTCGGCGCTCGCCGCCGCGGTCGCGTCCGCGCTCGCGGATCGGGGACTGCTGGTCGGCACGCTCGGGCTGGACGGCGATGGCTCGGCGCTGGTGGCGCGCGAGGTCACGGATTTCCTGCTGCGCGGCGACACGTGGGCGGTCGCCCAGGTGCCCGGTACGGAGGCGTCCGATCCGGACCGCGTGCTGGTGGTGCGCGGCTCCGGGGGGGTCCCGGCGCGGACGGTGGATGGCCTGTCGGCGGCACGTCCCGCGCAGGTCATCGCGCCGGGGTAGCCACCGGACCGGTGGTACCCTGAGGTCATGTCGCGACGTTCCTTCGACGACCCCGAGCGCGAGGCCGCGCGCCTCGCCGCGCTGGAGCGCATCCGCCAGTACGGCGACCCCGTGCTGCGCACGCCCGCCGAGCGCATCGAGGTATTCGACGAGGCCCTGGTGGCCGAGGCGCACGAGATGGTGCGCCTGATGGACGAGGGCCGCGGCGTGGGGCTGGCTGCCCCGCAGATCGGCCGCCTGCGCCGGATCATCGTGGTGCAGCCGTTCGAGGACCAGCCCGCCCATGCCCTTGTGAACCCCGAGGTGATCTCCCGCTCCGACGAGGAGGAGGTAGCGGTCGAGGGGTGCCTGTCGATCGGCGAGGTGAATGTGAACGTGCCGCGTGCCGTGGAGATCCGGATCCGCGCACAGGACCTCAACGGCACGGAGTTCGAGGCCGAACTCGACGGCTTCGCCGCCCGGGTGGTGCAGCACGAGGTGGACCACCTCGACGGCATCCTCATCCTCGATCGCGCCACGCCGGAGGACCGCCGCGCGGCCCTGGCCGAGCTGCGCGAATCGCTCCTGCCGAGCGCGTAGGCCCGGGGGCACCATGCGCGTGATGTTCGCGGGCAGTCCCGCCCCGGCGGTGCCGGTGCTGGGTGCCCTCCTGGCCTCCCGGCATGAGGTGGCGCTGGTGATCACCCGGGAGGACCGCCCCCGCGGCCGGTCGCGCAGCCCGGTCGCCACCCCCGTGGGCGAGGCAGCCGCCGCGGCCGGGATACCGCTGCTCAAGCCCGCCTCCATCAATGCGCCCGAGTCGCTGGATGCCATGCGCGCCGCGGATGCCGGTGCACTGGTGGTGGCTGCCTTCGGCCAGATCCTGCGCGCGGACGTGCTCGACGGGTGGCCGTGCATCAACGTGCACTACTCGCTGCTGCCCGCCTACCGCGGGGCGGCGCCGGTGGAGCGTGCGCTGATGGATGGCGCGCAGGAGACCGGCACCACCATCATGCTCATGGACGAGGGGCTCGACACCGGGCCGATCATCGAGTCGGTACCCGTCCCGCTGGCCCGCGAGGACGACGCCGGAGCGCTGCTGATGAAGATGGCGGAGGCGTCCGGGCCCGCGCTGGTGCGCGCCCTCGACGCACTCGAGGCCGGCGGCCTCGCGTCCACGCCCCAACCGGGGGAGGGCGCGTCGGTGGCGGCGAAGATCACCGATGCGGACCGGCCGATCGATCCGCGCCGCACCGCGACGGAGATCCAGCAGCAGGTCCGGGCTCTGTCACCGCACATCGGGGCAACCATCGGCATCGACGGGCAGCAATTCAAGGTGTGGCGGGTGAAGCCCACCAACGCCGCGGCGGTGCCCGGCCTGGTGCGCGACTCGGGCCGCCTGCTCCTCGGCACGGCATCGGGCGGGCTGGAGATCGTGGAGCTCCAGCCGCCCGGGAAGGGCCGCATGCACGCAGACGCATTCCTCCGGGGGTACCGCGGTGAGCTCGCGCTCACGACCGCGTAACCCGCGCGAGCAACGCGCGCAGGTGACGCCCGCGCGGCGGATCGCCTATGGGGTGCTGCGACGCGTGGACGAGGGCGCATACGCGGACCGGGCGCTGGTGGCCGAGTGCGCCCGCGCCCGCCTGGACCCACGCGAGCGCCAGCAGGCCCAGCGCCTCGCCTTCGGCACGGTGCAGATGCGCCGGCTCCTGGATTGGCTCATTGACGGGGTCGCCGACAAGCCCCAGCGCATCGAACCCGAGATCCGCGATGTGCTGCGGCTGGGTGCGTACGAGATCATCGCCTCGGATGGCACCCCCGACCGGGCGGCCGTGGACCAGGCCGCCACCCTGGCCCGTTCCCTGCCGGGACCCCGGGGTCGCGGCTCCGCGCGGGCGGGACTGGTGAACGCGGTCCTCCGGCGCATCGCCGAGTCGGGTCCCGGGTCCATCGCGTCGCTGGGTGACGGGGACGCCGCCCTGCGCCACTCGTTCCCGGATTGGATCGCCGACGGCCTGCGCAGGTCGCTCGGCGACGCCGATGCGGAGGCCGTCATGCAGGCGGCCAACATGCCGTCGGAGTCCGCGGTGCGCTGGAACCCCCTTCGCGGTCTGCGTGAGGAGATCGAGGATGAGTTGCCCGCCTGGCACGGCGACCCGCTGCTGCCGGAGGCCATGGTGCTGGAGGCCCCATTCGCGCTCGAGGAATCCACGGCCTGGCGCGACGGGCGCGTGATGGCGCAGAGCCGTGCGTCGATGCTACCCGCGCACGTGCTGAAGCCCATGCCGGGCGAGCGCATCCTCGACCTGTGCGCTGCCCCGGGCGCGAAGGCCACCCAGCTCGCTGCGCTGGCCGGGGGGGAGGCCGAGGTGGTGGCGGTCGAGTTGCACCCGGCGCGTGCCCGGGCGCTGGAGGACATGGCCCGCCGCATGGGCGCTGACATCACGGTGATCACCGGTGACGGCCGTGATGTGGCACTGCCCGGTGACGGGTTCGATGCCGTGCTCGTGGATGCCCCGTGCACGGGAACAGGCGTGCTCTCGTCGCGCCCCGACGCCCGGTGGCGCCGCCGCGAGGAGGCCCTCCCAGCGCTGGTGGAGATCCAGTCCGGCCTCCTGGCGCGGGCGCTCGCGGTGGTACGCCCGGGCGGCCGGGTCGTGTACTCCACTTGCAGCCTGCTGCGCGAGGAGGATGAGGACGTCGTGCGTGCCTCGGGCGCGCAGGTGGACGACCTCGGCGGGGAGTACCCCGGCATGGGCTCGCCCGACCTGCCCGGCGCCCTGCGCCTGCTGCCGCACGTGCATGGGTCCGACGGGTTCTTCATCGCGCGGCTCCGGGGCCGATAACCTGCGGCCGATGCCCGAGATGCCCGCAACCCCCGCGGTCTGCCCGTCGCTCATGTCGGCCGACCCCCTGCGCCTGGGCGAGCAGGTGTCCGCGCTGCTGGATGCCGGTGCCCGCGTGCTGCACGTGGACGTCATGGACGGCCGGTTCGTGCCCAACCTCATGCTGGGCACCGAGACCACCCGGGGCATCGCCGCCCTCGCCCGTTCCCGTGGGGCACTGGTGGACGTGCACCTCATGGTGGAGCGCCCCGGTGATGCCATCGGTTGGTTCGCGCCCCACGCCGACATGATCAGCATCCACGTCGAGGCGGATCCGCACCCGCACCAGATGCTCGGTGAGATCCGCGCGGCGGGATGCCTGGCGGGCCTGGCGCTGAACCCCGGTACGCCGGTGGAGGCCGTCGGCCCGCTCGTGGAGCGGCTGGACTACGTGAACTGCATGGGCGTGAACCCGGGCTTCAGCGGGCAGTCATTCATCCCGGAGACACTCGGGCGGCTGGGGGTGCTGCGTGACCTGCTGCCGGCGCGGGTGGCGCTGCAGGTGGATGGCGGGATCGGTCCCGGAAACGTGGCGGACGCGCGTGCATACGGCGCGGACCTCCTGGTGTCCGCATCCGCGATCTTCGGCGCCGATGACCCCGTGGCTGCCTACGCGGACCTGGTCGAGCGGGTCGCGACGGCGTGACGGCCCCGGGCCGCCCGACGGCCGCCGAGAGCGCGCTGCTCGCGCGCGCCTGTGAACTGGCGGCGCGCGGCCACGGGCACGTGAGCCCCAATCCCAGCGTGGGGGCGGTGATCACCAGTGGGGGCGAGGTGGTGGGAGAGGGCTGGCACGACGGCCCGGGCCTGCCGCACGCCGAGCCGGTGGCCATCGCCGCCGCAGGTGCCCGGACGCACGGAGCAACCCTGGTGTGCACCCTTGAGCCCTGCTCCCATACGGGCCGCACCGGCCCCTGCACCGAGGCCGTGATCCGCGCGGGCATCGCGCGGGTCGTGATCGGTGCCCTCGATCCCCTCGAGCGCACGCGTGGCGAGGGCGTGCGGGTCCTGCGCGAGCACGGCATCGAGGTGGTGGTCGCGGACGGCGATGATGCCGACCGCGCGCGCGAGGCGGCATCGCCCTTCCTCACATGGGCGGCGACCGGCCGCCCCGAGGTGCTGCTGAAGATGGCGGCATCCCTCGACGGACGCGTGGCCACCCGCACGGGGCATTCCCGGTGGATCTCGGGACCCGGGGCGCGGGCGCTGGTCCACCGGTGGAGGGCCGGCGTCGATGCCGTGGCCGTCGGCATCGGCACGGCCGTGGCCGACGATCCCATGCTGACGGCGCGCGACGTGGAGGTGCCGGAG
>CAZPAT010000046.1:5084-9043 GCA_964584485.1 uncultured Bifidobacterium sp. | reverse complement strand
CCGCTCACGCGGGCAGCGTGCGGAAGAACAGCGTGAAGCCGATGCCGGCGAACATCAGCGCGATGAGCCAGAACCGCACGATGATCTTGGTCTCGCTCCAGCCCGCCATCTCGAAGTGGTGGTGCACCGGCGCCATCAGGAACACCCGGCGACCCGTGCGCTTGAACACCACCACCTGGATCATCACCGACAGCGCCTCGATCACGAACATGCCGCCGATGAAGATGAGCAGGATCTCCGTCTTGGTCATGACGGCCATGGCCGCGATGGCCCCGCCCAGCGCGAACGACCCTGTGTCGCCCATGAACACCGACGCCGGGTAGGAGTTGAACCAGAGGAACCCGACGCACGCGCCCATCAGGCATGCGGCGAGGATCGCCAGGTCGCGCTGCCCCGTGACCACGTAGGTCATCCCCACGTAGGCCAGCAGCGCGATGGCCATGGTGCCCGCCGCCAGGCCGTCCAGGCCGTCGGTGAGGTTGACGGCGTTGGTGGCCCCCGCCAGCACCAGGAACACCATCACCCCGAATGCGATCGGCCCGATCTCCAGCGAGTAGCTGACCACGTGGAAGTCGATCGTGGTGGGCACGCCCACCACTTGAACCGAGATCACCGCCAGCACCACGGCGATCACCACCAGCCCCAGCATCTTCCAGCGCCCCGACAGGCCGAGCGATCGCTTCTTCACGATCTTCATCCAGTCGTCCACGAAGCCGATGGTGCCGCAGGCGAGCGTGGTGAAGAGCACCAGCATCGAGGCGGTGCTGTGCGACGACAGGATGAGGAACGGGATGGCCATGGCCAGCAGGATGAGCAGCCCGCCCATGGTGGGGGTGCCCTGCTTCTCCGCATGCCCCTGCGGGATCTCCCCCTGGGGACGGACGAACTGCCCCACGTCGTGATCGCGCAGCCAGCGGATGACGCGCGGGCCCAGGAACAGCAGCAGCATGACCGACCCGATGGCCGCGATGAGCACGCGTGGCACGCGCCTACCCCCGCCCGAGGATGGCCGATGCCACCCGCTCCATCGCCATTCCCCGCGAGCCCTTCACCAGCACGGCATCGCCGGGGGCGATGAGCGCCGGCACGCCGGCCACGGCGGCGTCGGTGTCGGCGAACACCACGCTGTCCACGCCCTCCGCGCCGCGCGGGTACGCCGCAGCGCGCGGGCCCACCGCCACCAGCAGATCAACCCCCAGGTCGCGGGCACGGGCGCCCACCTCCCGGTGGAACTCCTCCTCCCCGGGGCCGAGTTCCAGCATGTCGGCCAGCACCGCCACGTGGCGCCCGGGACGGCGGCACAGGTCGGAAAGCGCGGCGTCCATGGCCGGCGGATTGGCGTTGTAGCAGTCCTCCACCAGCACCCCGCCGCCGGGCAGTGCGTGCTCGGCACCGCGCATGGCCGACCGCTCGAGCACCACGTGCGTGCCCGGCGCGGGCGCCAGGCCGAGCGCCAGGGCCGCCTGCACCGCCGCAGCCATGTTGCGGCGCTCCCACGCCTTCATGTCGCCCAGATCCAGCGGAATGTCCGGATCGTCGCCGAACCGTCGCACCTCGATGGCCGGCGGCAGGCGCGCCACGTGGGGGTCCAGCAGCGGCTCATCGGCAGGCACCACTGCCACGCCGCCCTCAGGCAGCGCGGCGAGGATCTCGGCCTTCGCCGCAGCGATGGCCTCGACGGTGCCCAGCAGCTCCAGGTGCACCGGCCCCACCGAGGTGATGACCGCCACGTCGGGCGGCGCAAGGGCGGCGAGCTCGGCGATCTGCCCGGTGCCCCGCATGCCCATCTCGATCACCGCCACCTGGGTGTCATCCGGGAGCCCCAGGATGCTGAGGGGCACGCCCACCTCGGTGTTGCGGTTGCCCGGAGTGCCCTCGGCACGGGCACCCGCCGCCCGAAGCACCGCCACCACGGAATCCTTCGTGGAGGTCTTGCCGTACGAACCGGTGACCCCCACCACCCGGGCGCCCAGCCCCTGCAGCACCCCGCGTCCGATCAGGCCGAGCGCCCGCACCGGGTCGTGGTGGACCAGGATGGCCGCGCCCGAGTCGCGCAGTTCATCGCCGATCTCCCCCCACGCCTCCTCCGACACCAGCACCGCCGCCGCTCCCGCGGCGATGGCCTCCGGTGCGTGCAGCCCGCCGTCCACGTTCTCGCCCGGCACGCCCACGAACAGGTGCCCGGCCTGCACATCCCGGCTGTCGGCCGTTGCGCCCTCGCACACCACGTCGTCCGGCCCCGCCACCTGCGACGCGCTGGCCCACAGCACCATGTCGGTGGCCGAGAACCTCACGCGGCGCGTGCCTGCCCCAGCACGTCATGCGCGACCGCCCGGTCGTCGAACGGCGTCACCACGCCGTTCACCTCCTGGCCCGACTCGTGCCCCTTCCCGGCGATCAGCACCACGTCCCCGGGGCGCGCCATGGCGATGGCCTCCGCGATCGCCCTGCGGCGATCCGCCTGCACTTGCAGCTGGGCGGGGCCGTGGCCCGCGCCGGCGACGATGTCGCGGATGATGGCGTCGGGGTCCTCGCTGCGCGGGTTGTCGGACGTGACGATGCACACGTCCGACAGGGCCCGGCCGATGGCGCCCATCTGCGGCCTCTTCCCCCTATCGCGGTCGCCACCGCAGCCGAACAGCACGATGAGCCGGCCGCCCGCCGCCAGGTCGCGCGTGGCGCGCAGCACGTTCTCGAGGGAGTCCGGCGTGTGCGCGTAGTCCACGAGCACCTGGAAGGGCTGGCCGGCCTCGATGGGCTCCAGGCGGCCGGGCACACCCGTGACCGTGGCGATGCCCCGGGCAATCGCGCCCTGGTCCAGGCCCATGGCCTCGCCGAGCGCCACCACCCCCAGCACATTCGACACGTTGAAGCGCCCACGCAGGGAACTCGACACCTGCAGCGCGCCTCGCGGGGTGCGGACCGTGGCCGTGAATCCGTGCGCTCCCATGTCGAGCGCCTCGGGCGCCACATCCGCATCGTGCGCGTCGATGCCGTACCGCACCACCCGGTGCAGCGACGCCGCCAACTCGCGCCCGCGCGGATCGTCCACGTTGACCGCGGCGGGGGGGTCGGCCCCATGGCCCTCGGGCCGCGCGAACAGCAGGCGCTTGGCCGCGAAGTAGGCGTCTTCATCGCCGTGGTAGTCCAGGTGATCCCGCGTGAGGTTGGTGAACAGCGCGCCCGAGAAGTCGAGGCCCGCCACCCGGCCCTGGTGCAGGGCATGGGATGAGACCTCCATGGCGCATGCGGTGTCGCCCGCCGTGCGCATGGCCGCGAGCAACCCCTGTATCTCCACGCTCTCGGGCGTGGTGTGCGTGGGCACCGACGACTGCCCGCCCACGCGCACCTCCACGGTGCCGATGAGCCCGCATGGCATGCCCGCGGCCTGCAGCACCGACTGCGCGAGATATGCGCAGGTGGTCTTGCCGTTGGTGCCGGTGATGCCCACCACGGTCATCGCCGTTGATGGATCGCCGGCCAGCCGCGCCGCCATGATGGCCATTGCCGCACGCGGGTCGGGGGCCACCACCTGCGGCACGGGCAGGTCCAGCGGGCGCTGCACCAGCAGCGCCGCGGCACCCCGGGCGACGGCGTCGGCCGCGAAGTCGTGGCCGTCCACCCGGCTGCCCGGCAGGCATGCGAACAGGTCGCCCGGCGTCACATCATCCGACCGGTACCGGATGGCCGTGATGTCGGGGGTTCCGGGGGTGTCCTCCGCCTCGGCGACGAGCCGCGTTCCGGGCACGCCGCCGGTCAGGTCCGTGAGCCTCATCCGGGTGGCCACGATACCAGTGCCCGCGGCGGCGACCCTATGGGGTGATTCGCAGTTGCCGCAGGGCGAATTCGGTGATCTGCTCGAAGGCCGGCGCGGCCACGTCGCCCCCGTAGAAGGCCCCCGCCTTGGGCTCGTCCACCATCACGGCCACCACGATGCCGGGCTTGGTGGCGGGCGCGTA
>CAZPAT010000046.1:0-4984 GCA_964584485.1 uncultured Bifidobacterium sp. | reverse complement strand
ACCGCCTCGGTCTTCTGCTGGATGGCGCTGTTCAGCGTGAGGGTGATGGGCGTTCCCGGCGTGGGCGCGCGGTCCTTGATGATCCTGAGCGACTTGCCGTCCGGGTCGCGGGCCTCCTCGCGCATGCCCTCGGTGCCCTTCAGCTCCGACTCCATGGTCTTCTCGAGGCCGGTGAGCCCCACTCCCCAGTCGTCGGTCATGCCCACCAGCTGCGCCGCCACCGGGCCCAGCGGGTACAGGCGCTTCTGGGTGTCCTGGAGGGTGATGCCGGGCAGGTCCAGCTCGCGCAGGTAGCGCTCGCGCTGCTGGTCCACCCCGGTGTTGAGCATGGCGTAGCCGCCCTTGCCGGAGATGCGCTTCTCCACCTCGGCCACGGGCAGCCCCACCGCCGTGGCGATCTTCTCGGCCGTTCCGCGCGGGTCCTCGATGAGGTACGGAGTGGCCGTCACCGCGACCGCGTGCTTATCCACGGCGAGTTCGCGGCCGTCGGCCGACAGCACCGGACCGCGCGGGGCGGGCAGGCGGATCGTGCTCTCGTGCTGGTCCTGCGCCTTCTTCGACAGATCGCCGGCCTCGACGGTGGCGAGCCAGCCCGCCCGCAGCGCCATGATGCCCAGCGCGGCCACCGTGGCCATCGCGATCAGGCGGATGCGCCGCCCGGCACGCCGCTCGGCATCACCCCTCCGCTGGCCGCCGCGCGGGCGGTCAGCGCGTGCGGGGCGCCTGTCCCGGCCCAATGCGGGCCCCCTTCGGCACGCTCACGTAGGTCAGGCCGCTGCCCGGCGCCTGCACCATGCCCAGGCGCTGCACCGCCTGCTCCACCACCTGCCCGTCCTTCTGCGCGAGCACGGCGCGCAGGCGCAGGATGTCGGCCTGCGCCTGGTTGTACATGTCCACCGTGCGCCCGGTCTGGGTGGTGAGGTTGAGCCGCTGCACGTTCACGAAGACCACGCCGCCGAGCAGGAGGGCGATGAGCGGGATGAGCACCCAGGCCAGGCGGATTCCATCGAGGTGCAGGCGCTCCAGCAGGGTGGGCCGGCGCGAATGCACCACCCGCGGGCGGGTGCGTCGCATTGCCTGACCGGCGCCGGAGCGACGGGGGTCGCCCGGCGCGCCGCCTGGGCGGGGCGCCGGCGCAGGGACGGCCCGCGCGGCCCCCGTGCGGGTGCTCACGCGTCCGCCTTGCGGATCACGCGGAGGCGCGCCGAGTGCGCCCGCGGGTTGGCGGCGATCTCGGCGGTCACGGCCTTCACGGCCTTTGGCGTGAGCATGCGCCCCTCGGGCGACTGGCCGCACCCGCACACGGGGAGGTCGGGCGGGCAGATGCATCCCCGGGTGCGATCACGCATGAAGCGCTTCACCATGCGGTCCTCGAGGGACTGGAATGCGATCACCGCAAGGCGCCCGCCGGGACGCAGCAGGTCGAAGGCCTCGGGCAGTGCCCGCTCGAGGATGCCCAACTCGTCGTTCACCTGGATGCGCAGCGCCTGGAAGACGCGCTTGGCCGGGTGCCCTCCGGCGAACAGGGCCGGCGTGGGGACGGCGCCGCGGATGATCTCCACCAGGTCCCCGGTGGTCACGACGGGCTGCTCGACGCGGCGGCGGGCGATCGCCCGCGCGATCTGGCGTGCGTGGCGCTCGTCGCCGTACTCGCGGAACCACCGGGCCAGGTCCGCTTCGTCTGCGCCGTTCACCAGGTCGGCGGCGCTCACCGGCAGCGCCGGGTCCATGCGCATGTCCAGCGGCGCCTGGCGCGAGTACGAGAACCCGCGCTCGGCGGTGTCCACCTGCATGGATGACAGCCCCAGGTCCATCAGCACCACGTCGGCCCGAGTGCCCTGCGCGGCCAGGTCCGCCAGGCCGGTGGCGAAGTCCGTCCGCTCGAGGCGCGCCGGGCAGGGCATGGACGCACGCAGGGCATCGAAGTGACGTGCGGCCTCGGGGTCACGATCGATGCCGATGAGCTCACCGGTGGGGCCCAGGCGGGCGGCCAGCGCCGCCGCGTGCCCTCCCGCGCCGAACGTGCAGTCGACCACCACCTCGCCGGGCTCGGGTGCCGTGAGCGCCAGCACCTGCTCGAGGAGCACCGGGACGTGGGGGGCGCCGCCCGCGGCCGTGGGAACGGCCTCGATGCGCGACGCCGCGGCCGTCATCCCCGGCCCCCGTCCATCCGTTGCGCAAGGCGCGCGGCGCGCTGCGCCACGCCGTCCGTGCGCAGGCGGTCGAAGCGCTCCTGCAGCCGATCGGGGTTCCACAGCTCCAGGTAGGACCCGGCGCCCACCACCTTCACCTTGCCGTCCAGCGCGGCGTGCTCGCGCAGCTCGGCCGGCACCAGCAGGCGGCCCTGCTTGTCCAGGCCCTCCTGCTCGAAGGCGCCCGCCAGCAGGAAGCGGCTGATCTCGCGCTGGTCGTCGTCCAGCACGCTCATGCGCCCGAACGTCCCCTCGATGAAGCCCGGCCACTCGAAGCGCGGCACCACGACGAGGCAGTCATCCAGCCACCACGCGGTGACGGTGCCGTCTGCGAAGGGCTCGCGAAGGCGGGCCGGGATCGCCACCCGCGACCGGTCATCGAGGCTGCACTCATACGTGCCACTGAGCAGACGGGGTGCCACACGCGGCAACCTACCCCCGTCCTCCCCACAATGCAACCCAAATACCCCAACTTGTTCTCACATCACCCCACCCGCCCACCCAGGCGCACCTCGCAACGAGGCGTTCACCCCCGGACCGCACGCTGCAACGCAGAGTGCGGTGAGAACACATGTTCCGTCCGAGGGGGGTCGTACATTTGTTCGCATGAACACGCGAACCCATCTCACGCTCGTCCCCGCCATCGATGACGGGGCATCCCCTCAGGACCCGCGCGTCGCGGCGCGCAGGCGCACCACCACGCAGCGGCCCCCGGGTGGCAGGGCCGCGGGCGCGGCCGCTCTCGCCGCCGGCCTCACCCTGGGGCTGGCGCTGGGCGCCGTGGCCACCCTCGTCACGCACCCGGGCACCTTCGGAACCCTGCTGCTGCCGGTAGCCGCCGCAGCCGGGCTCACGCTTGCAGCCGCGTTCCGCAGCCGCCAGGTCGCGCAGCGCCGGCGCCGCGCCGCCCGCATGCGCCACGAGCGCGATCAGGTGCGCCAGCGGGCGCTCCTGCCCAGGCCTGTCCTGGTCCACTCCCGCAGGGAGTTCCGGCCCGTACTGGTGCCGGGCGAGTCCGTCGCGACGCCCATCCGGCGCGCGGCGTAGGCCGCCGGGCGCCCGGGAGCGCTGCTCCCGCCCCGGGCGCCCGGCCGGCATGTGTCACCCCCGGAACGGGGGGTGCCGCAGGGCCTGCGCGCGCGCTATGTTCGCGGGGTGAGCGACGCCCCGCGGCTGGCCGTCTTCGGCGATATCCACGCGAACCTGCCGGCCCTCGATGCGGTGCTCGAGGCCATCGCCGACTCCGGCATCACCCACGCCATCATCACCGGCGACATCGTGCTCCGTGGCCTGCAGCCCGAGAAGTGCGTCACGCGCGTGAGGAAGACCGGTTGGCCATGCGTGGAGGGCAACACCGACCGGCGGGTCGTCGGCAAGAAGGTGAAGCCCAAGACCAACCCGCGCGACATGCGCCCCGGCACGCGCACGTGGACCAAGACCATGCTCAGCCAGAAGTCACTCGACTGGCTGGATGGGCTGCCAGCCGTCGTGGAGGCGAGCCTGGGCCCGCACCGCGTGGTCGCCGTTCATGGCGACCAGACCGTGCCCCCCGGAATGGTCGATCACGGCGCGGACGACCACCAGATCATCGCGACGATGGACGCGCTGGGCGCGGATGTGCTGATCACCGCCCACACCCACTCGCCCATGCTGCGGTGGGTGGACGGGCGACTGGTGCTGAACCCGGGAAGCGTGGGCGAGGGCACCGCCGACGACCAGCGACCCTCCTGGGCATGGCTGGAGGCCGGGGACAACGGCATCCACGCCGCCATCGAGCACGTGGACGCCGCCCTGGCACCCCCGCGCGACTCCGCTCACCGCAAGGGCGAGTAGAGCCGCACGCCCCGGGGCGGCGCGGCGGCGTCAGCCGGGCACGGAGCGGGCCGTGGCGACCAACTGGCCTCCTCGGCCCGTGAGGCGTGCCGCGGCGGCCACCGGCACCAGGGCCGCGGCCAGGGCACGCCCGGCCAGCGCGCGACGGGGGTCCACCTGCGGGTCCAGACCGGGCGCCACGGAGAACGCCAGCCCCGACGGGTAGCCCCACCCACCGCGCGTGCCCAGGTCCTGCACCGCCAGGCCGGCGGCGCCCAACACGATGCGCAGCGACTCACCGTCCAGGTGCCACCGGTGCCGTGCCGGCTCCCACCCGTGCCATCGGGGGCCAAACGCCCGCGCCTCCGCCGACGCGCGGTTGGGCACCGCGACCTGCAGCACCCCGCCCGGAGCGAGCACCGACGCGATGGACGCAAGACCGGCGTCGATGTCGTGCAGGTGCTCCAGCACATGCCACAGCAGCACGCCGTCAGCGCGACGCCCCGCCAGCACGGCAGGCAGGTCCGCCACCCCGGCGCGCACCACCTCCACCCCACCCGGGGGCAGCGCCGCCATCATGGCGTGGGCACGCACCTCCTCCACCGGGTCGGGCTCCACGGCCACCACGCGGAAGCCGTGCTCGGCGAGCACCCGCGCGCGCAACCCGGACCCGGCGCCGGCGTCCACCACCAGCGCACCGGGCAGAAGCCGGTCCATGAACCGCCGGAGCCCCGCGGCGACAACGCGCGCCGCCAGGCGGTCCTCCACCTCGCGCCCCGGCATCACCGCTGGTGCCGCCGCGACATCGGACGGTGGTGGCACGGTGAATCCCACCCCGCACGCCCGCGACCGGCACACGCGTACCGTGGCCAGCACGGCGCCCATGCGGTCACGGGGGCGCAGGAGGAACCGCGACCCCGCGGCACACCGGGGGCATGGGGTCTCGCCGCTCACGCCCGCGACCATAACGGGTCATCCGC
>CAZPAT010000045.1:6363-9106 GCA_964584485.1 uncultured Bifidobacterium sp. | reverse complement strand
GCCGCGTGGTCATCGGGCCGGTGGTGGATGCCTCGACGGGCGAGGTCATCGCCGATCTCCGTGGCGACGCCCCGGATGAGGGCGACGACCAGGCCGTGGACGCCTTCCGTTCGGTCGAGATCGACAGCGCGCTGATGCAGCAGCTGACCGACCTCGGCACGCGCCACCCCACGGCATCGATCACGGTGCGCTCACCGCTCAAGTGCCGCAGCGCCGTGGGCGTGTGCACGCACTGCTACGGGCGCAACCTCGCATCAGGCGAGATGTGCGAGCCCGGCGACGCGGTGGGCATCATCGCCGCGCAGTCGATCGGCGAGCCCGGCACGCAGCTGACCATGCGCACCTTCCACACCGGCGGCGTCGCCGGCGCGGACATCACGCAGGGCCTCCCGCGAATCGTCGAGCTCTTCGAGGCCCGCAAGCCGAAGGCCCTCGCCCACGTGGCGGCGCATGACGGCTGGATCCACATCGACGATGACGAGTCGCGTCCCGGCGGGGCGATCATCTCGCTGGAGTCGCCGGTGAGCATCGAGGTGGGCCGGAAGAAGGAGCCGGTCCGTGCGGCGGTCACCTACCAGGTGCTGAAGCGCACGCAGATCCGCCGCGACCTGGCGGACGGCGCGTGGGTGGAGGCCGGTGACCTGCTGACCGACGGCTCGGCCTTCCCCAGCGACATCCTCGAGGCGCAGGCGGGCATCGACCTGGGTATCACGGGGACCGTGGCCTCGGTCACGGCGGGCCGCGCCGACAAGGGCGCCCGTACCTACAAGGTCGAGGTGAGCGGCGAGGACGGCGTGCAGGTGCGGCACCTGCGGGTGCCGGCCGACCGCCCGGCCCCGCCGCTGCACGAGGGCATGCCGGTGCGCGAGGGCGTGTACGTGACCGGCCCCGGGTGGGGCGCGGGGGACCGCGCCACCAAGACCGAGGCCTACCTCGTGGCGCAGGTGCAGGACGTGTACCGGTCGCAGGGCGTGGAGATCAACGACAAGCACATCGAGGTCATCGTCCGGCAGATGCTCCGTAAGGTGCGCATCGAGGACCCGGGCGACACGCATTTCCTGCCCGGCCAGTTGGTGGACAAGCCCGTGCTCTTCCGCGAGAACCAGCGCGTGCGCCTTGCCGCCGCGGAGAAGCTGCAGCGGAGCCGCAAGAAGGTGAAGCGCACGCCGGAGGAGGTCGAGGAGCTGCTGGACTCGGCCATGGCCCGGTACGTGCCCCTCATCCTCGGCATCACCAAGGCATCGCTGGCCACCGAGTCGTTCCTCTCGGCGGCGTCCTTCCAGGAGACCACGAAGGTACTCACCGACGCCGCGCTTGAGGGCAAGGTGGACCACCTGCGCGGGCTCAAGGAGAACGTGATCATCGGCAAGCTCATCCCTGCGGCGACCGGCCTTCGCCGCTACCGGCAGCTGGAGATCGAGCCGGTCCGCCGGGCACCCGCCCTGCTGGAGTTCGACCTGGACGAGCCGTTCTCGCTCGTGGAGGAGGAGGTCGACGACCTGGTGGGCCTCGTGGACGCCAGCGGGACCTACTCGTTCGAGCCGGAGCCCGAGCCCGCCCCCGAGGCGGCGGAGGACGGCGCCGCCGAGTAACGCCGTGCGCGCCCGCAGGACGCCACCCCGGCCTAGGCCCGGGTGGCGTCCTGCTTCGGCCGCTGCCAGAACCACATCGGAATGCGCCGGTCCTCCGGGTACCGCGCCTCCGCGCGCGATGCCTTCCCCGGCCCGTACAGGCGCCGTGCCCACAGCGAGCTGGGGCGTGCGAGCCGCACCGCACCCACGAAGGCCAGCGGCCAGAAGAGGATGCCGAGGGCCGCGAAGATCCACTTCCCCTTGAGGAAGCACATCACCGCGAAGCCGGCTGACAGCAGGTGCCAGATGCCGAGCACCCAGCTGCCGGTGATGTTGGCGTCGGTCCAGACGTCCGCCCAGAACGGGATGCCGAGGGCGATGAGCCCCAGCACCACCGCCAGCACGATCACGGCATCCACCGACCGTCGACCCTCATCCGACCAGTAGACGTCGCGGAGCGTCAGCCACAGGGCGAACTCATCCAATGTGAGCGCCGCGCCGATGCCGAAGAGCGTCGGCACGATGAGCGCAGCGGGGCCGCCCGGCTGCCAGTCGATGGCGATGCCGATGACGCCGCTGATGAGCAGCAGGAAGATCCCCGGCACCAGGTGGTGGATGTGGGTGCTCCCCACCGACACATCACCGAACGGCCCCTTGCCCGCCTTGATGAGGTGGGTGATGGTGCGCGTGATCAGGAACGTCACGAGGAACGCGATGAGCGTCATCTGGACCGTGCCGATGCCGGTCTGCCGGATGCGCTCCTGGAAGGCGTCCGCCACCGGGAACGCCTCGCCCCACGCGCTGGCCAGGGGGAGGAGGGGAAGGCCCGTCATCGGGCTGAGCCTAGCGGCCTGGCCCCGAGCCCGGGAACCGCACGTGCAGGTGGTCATCATGGTTCGGCCACCTCACCACCACGCCCGCCGGACCACGCAGATCCAGTGAGTGCCCGATCAGGATGAGCGATGCGCCGCGTGCGACCAGCCGGTCCACCACGGCCTGCGTCAGCGCCCGGTCGTAGTTCGACGGGTTCGCGGGGCCACGTGCGCGGTCGCGGCGCGGAAGGCGGATGTCCACGTCCAGGCCATTCTGGTGCGACGCGTGGCCATCGATGCGGCCACCGTCGGGGCGCGAGAGGTCGCCGATGCCGAGGGGCCCGGCGCCCGGGCGCGTGC
>CAZPAT010000045.1:2286-6263 GCA_964584485.1 uncultured Bifidobacterium sp. | reverse complement strand
CCGTCGGGGCGCGAGAGGTCGCCGATGCCGAGGGGCCCGGCGCCCGGGCGCGTGCGCGACCACCACTCGCCGAGGTCGACCATCTCCCGCACCAGGCGGGCGGTGCCCCACCGGGTGGCGAGCCCGCCCGGCTCGCGCTGGGTGCGCGGGTCGTAGGTGTAGTACCCGGCGCCGGATGCGGGCAGCCGCACGCCGTTGCGCAGGCGACCCCCATTGGGCGAGCCACCGGGCTCGCTCTCCCGCCAGTCGATGATGGCCCCACCGTCCTCGCCCGTCACGCGCACGGTGCCGGGCACGAGCACCGGCTCGCGCGGCACGGTCATCGTGACGGGGGTGGCCACCACGCCACCGGCCTCCGGCTCGTCACCGGGCAGGGCGGCGGCCAGGGGCACCGAGCATGCGAGCAGCCCCAGCAGGCCGAGCCACGCGGCGCGTCCGCGCGCGCCGTGGCGTGCCTCGCGGCGGTGCCCGCAGGCGATGCAGGGGCAGGGGGCGTTGAGCAGGCGTCGTGGCATGGGCGCGGCACGCTAGGCCGCACGCGGCGAGGGGTGGGAAATGCCCGTTTCGGGGTTGCGGCGTCGACGCGTGCGAGCGGTCTCCTGCCCCCGGCCGGACTGTCCTACGATCGGGTACGTGATGTCGCGACTCGCCCGCCCGGTGGTGCTGGTGCCCCTCGTCGTGGTGCTCGTGCTGATCGGCGTGGGCGCGTGGTGGTGGACCCGCGCGGGGTCGAGCACGGGCGTGTCGGCCGAGCAGGCATCGCGCGAGTACGGCGGCTCCCCGCCGCGGTCCGTGGCGGGTGCCCCGCAGGGCGGAACGTGGACCTACCGCGCCCGCGGCGATGAGACGGTGGGCCTCGGGCCGATCGAGCTGGATCGCCCGCTGCCGGACGAGGCGCAGGTCGTCGTCCGACCCGCGCCCGGCGGGTACTGGCGCACGCTCGTGCTGAGCGAGGAGCATGTCGAGGCATCGCGGTTCCGCGTGCGCACGCGCGGGGCCTTCCTGGAGGAGCGCATCACCACCGTGACGGTGGCGGGCGTGGGCCGTGACGATCGCCAGGTGCTGGTGCCGGCACCCCTCGCCTGGCCGCGGCGCATTGCGGTGGGGGACGCCTGGCGCGAGCGCTACGTGATGGATGAGGTCCGCGTGGATACCCGCGTGCGGGTGCTGAGGCGGACATCGATCGAGGTTGCCGGTCGGCGGATCCCGGTGCTCCTGGTGGACCGGCGCGGGGTGGTGAGCGGGCCGCTCGAGGGCTTCCGGGACGACCGCATGTGGTGGTCGCCCTCAATGCAGATGCCGGTGCGCTGGGTGCTCAGGACGAAGCTCGAGGGCTTCGCGTCGATCCGCACCGATGCCGACCTGGTGATGAGCGGCGTGGAGCCCGCGGCGTGAGCGGTCCCGTCGCGGGTGACCGCGCCCCGCTGCCGGTGCTGCTGCTGGTGATCGCCGCGGGAGTGCTCGCATTCACCACCGACCAGCCACTGGTGCTCGGCGCGCTGGCCGTGGGCGCACTGGTGCTGTTGCGCCTCGCGCCGGGCAGCCCCGGACGGCTGGTGCTGGTGGGTGCGCTGGCATCCGCCGTGGCCGTGCTGGTGCTGACGCCCCTGGTGACCGACCAGGGGGACCTCGTGCTGTTCAGCGTGCCGGTGCCGCCGCCGCTCAGCGGTGACATCACCGCCGAGGCGCTCGCGGCCGGTGCCGCCGCCGCGGCGCGGGTGCTCGCCACCATCGCCCTGGTTGCCGCGCTCTTCGCATGGGCCGACCCCGATCGCATGCTGGCGGGGTTGTCACGCGTCGCGCCGCGCTCGGCCCTGGTGTCCGCGCTGGCGGCCCGGCTGGTCCCGACCATGCGCCGCGATGCCCGCGCGATCTCCGAGACCGCCCGGCTCCGGGGCGTTGCCCTCACGAGCGGCCCGCGCATCCGCCGTGCCCGCGCCGCGGCACCGCTCGCGCTGCCCCTCGTGGGATCCGCCCTCGAGCGTGGCCTGGACGTGGCCGAGGCGATGGCCGCGCGGGGCTACGGCGAGGGCCCGCGCACACGGCTGCCCGAGCGCCCGGCCGACCCCGGTGAGCGCGCCGCGCTGGTGCTCGGGGTCGTCCTGTCCGTCGTGGTCGCGTGGGCGATCGCGGCCGGCATCACCGGCTTCACCTTCTATCCGGCACTCGGGCCCATCGTGACCCCCGGTGCCGTGGGGCTTGCGGCCACCGCGTTCCTCGCCCTTGCCGTGGCCGGGCTGGCGCTCGCGCGCGGCCGGACCGGTGTTGGCCCGCCCGATTCCCCGTGATACGGTCCCGGACCGCTCGCCCGCGAGGGCGAACCGCTATTCCACGCTCATCACCCGGAAGAGGCTCGTGCCGACGATCAACCAGATGGTCCGAAAGGGCCGCAAGCCCAAGCCGACCAAGAACGCCACGCCCGCGCTGCGCGGCGCGCCGCAGAAGCGCGGGGTCTGCACGAGGGTCTACACCACCACCCCGAAGAAGCCGAACTCGGCGCTGCGCAAGGTCGCGCGTGTGCGGCTGACCAACGGGATGGAGGTCACGAGCTACATCCCCGGCGAGGGCCACAACCTGCAGGAGCACTCCGTCGTGCTGGTTCGTGGTGGCCGCGTGAAGGACCTGCCGGGTGTCCGGTACAAGGTCATTCGCGCCGCCCTCGACACCGCCGGCGTGTCCGACCGCAAGCAGGCGCGTTCCAAGTACGGCGCCAAGACCCCGAAGTAGGCACATGCCCCGCCGCGCAGCAATCACCCGTCGTCCGCTCACCCCGGACCCCGTCTACGACAACGTCGTCGTGACGCAGCTCATCAACAAGGTCCTCCTCGACGGCAAGAAGTCGGTCGCCGAGCGCACCGTGTACGACGCCCTCGAGCGCATCCGCGATCGCACGGGCCGCGACCCGGTGCAGGTGATGGAGGAGGCAATCCGCAACGTCACGCCCGTGCTCGAGGTGAAGAGCCGGCGCGTGGGTGGCGCCACCTACCAGGTGCCGATCGAGGTGCCCGCCCGCCGCGGTCGCACCCTCGCCATCCGGTGGATCGTCCTGTTCTCGCGCCAGCGTCGCGAGAAGCAGATGAGCGAGCGCATCGCGAACGAGCTGCTTGACGCACTCGGCTCGCAGGGCGGCGCGTTCAAGCGCAAGGACGACCTCTACCGCATGGCCCAGGCCAACAAGGCCTTCGCCCACTACCGCTGGTAGCCCCGTTCCCCGCCCGGTCCGGGCGGGTTTTCGGCTTGCATTCAGGAGAGACGCCACGGGCGCAACTGCACCCGTGCCATACCGCGACGGACAGGTGAGATTCAGTGTCTGAGAAGAAGGTCCCGCTCAAGGACACCCGCAACATCGGGATCATGGCCCACATCGATGCGGGCAAGACGACCACGACCGAGCGCATCCTCTACTACACCGGCCGCACGCACCGGATCGGCGAGGTGCACGAGGGCGCCGCCACGATGGACTGGATGGAGCAGGAGCAGGAGCGCGGCATCACCATTACCTCCGCCGCCACCACCTGCTTCTGGCGCGACCACCGCATCAACATCATCGACACCCCCGGCCACGTGGACTTCACCGTCGAGGTGGAGCGCTCCCTGCGCGTGCTCGACGGCGCAGTGGCCGTGTTCGACTCCGTGGCCGGCGTGGAGCCGCAGTCGGAGACCGTGTGGCGCCAGGCAGATCGCTATCGCGTGCCGCGCATCGCCTACGTGAACAAGATGGACCGCATCGGCGCCGACTTCGACGCGGCCGTGCAGACGATGATCGATCGCCTTGGTGCCCGGGCCGTGCCGATCCAGCTGCCCATCGGCGCCGAGGCCGAGTTCGCCGGCATCATCGACCTGGTCGAGATGACCGCCACCACCTACAAGGACGACCTCGGCACCGAGGTCGAGGTCGGCGCGATCCCAGATGACATGGCCACCGATGCCGAGGTCGCCCGCGAGCAGCTGATCGAGGCCCTCGCCGACAGCGATGA
>CAZPAT010000045.1:0-2186 GCA_964584485.1 uncultured Bifidobacterium sp. | reverse complement strand
TTCGGCCGCCTGCTGATGATGCACGCGAACCACCGCGAGGAGGTCGACTCGGCCTCGGCCGGTGACATCGTGGCCGCCGTGGGCCTGAAGAGCACCACGACGGGCGACACCCTGTGTGACCCGGGCGACCCGGTGATCCTCGAGGAGATGACCTTCCCCGACCCGGTCATCCGCCTGGCCATCGAGCCGAAGACCAAGGCCGACCAGGAGAAGCTCTCCACCGCGCTGCAGCGCCTGCAGGACGAGGACCCGACCTTCCGGGTGCGCACCGACGAGGAGACCGGCCAGACGGTCATCGCCGGCATGGGCGAGCTGCACCTGGAGATCATCGTCGACCGCCTCATGCGCGAGTTCAGCGTGGATGCGAACGTGGGTGCGCCGCAGGTGGCGTACCGCGAGACCATCCGCAAGCGGGTCGAGAAGATCGAGGGACGCTTCGTCCGCCAGTCCGGTGGTCGCGGCCAGTACGGCCACGTCTACATCTCGGTCGAGCCGAACGAGCCCGGCAAGGGGTACGAGTTCGAGAACAAGACCGTCGGTGGCTCGATTCCCAAGGAGTACATCCCGGCCGTCGACGAGGGCATCAAGGAGGCCCTCGAGGGCGGCGTGGTCGCGGGCTACCCGATGGTGGACGTGAAGGTTGAGCTGATCGACGGCTCGTACCACGACGTGGACTCCAACGAGGGCGCCTTCAAGATCGCCGGCTCCATGGCCATCCGCGAGGCCGCGAAGCGCGCCAGCCCGTGCCTGCTCGAGCCGCTCATGGCCGTGGAGGTCGTGTGCCCCACCGAGTTCATGGGCACGGTGGTGGGCGACCTGAACGGCCGCCGCGGCCGCATCAGCGGCATGGAGGAGAAGGGCACCACCGGCACCATCCAGGCCCAGGTGCCGCTGTCCGAGATGTTCGGCTACGCCACCTCGGTGCGCTCGGCCACGCAGGGCCGCGCCACCTTCACCATGCAGTTCGACCACTACGCCGAGGTCCCGAACTCCATCTCGGAGGAGATCAAGGCCAAGGTGGGCGCCGCGAGCGACTGACGCCCGCTGCGTCATCGTGATGTCCCGGGGGGCCGCACTCGTGCGGCCCCCCGTCTTTCGGGTCCCTACCCGTGCAGCAGGTGGTCCAGGTGTACCGCGGGGTGCTGCGCCTCGCGCCCGGTGAGGTCGCGCACCTGCTGCCGGCAACTCACCCCTGCCGCCACGATCGGCGCGGGTGAGGCGCGCACCTGCGGGGCCAGTCGGTCCTCGCCGATGCGCCGCGATTCCTCCGGGTGCAGGTAGCCGAAGGCGCCCGCCATTCCGCAGCATCCTGCGTCGGTGGCGTGTGCACCCGGGCCCAGGGCCGCCACGGCGGCGGTGTCGCCGTCGGCCCGGGCATGGCAGTGGCGGTGCACGAGGGGCGCCGCACCGACTCCGGGTACCTCGAGGCCGAGGTCCATCACCGCCCGTTCGAACGACACGACGGCATCGGCCACCCAACGTGCCCGGGGGTCATCGGGCAGCAGCCACGGGAGGTCGGATGCCAGCATCGACAGGCAGGAGGGCTCGAGCACCACGATGGGGTGGCCGCCCATGGCCCAGGGCGCGAGGGCATCGAGCACCGCCGCTCCCTGCGCGCGGGCGAGGTCGGGCATTCCCTGCGACAGGGCCGGGCGCCCGCAGCACCCACCGGACAGCACGCGCACGCCCGCCCCGGCGGTGCCCAGCACGCGCACCGCGGCGTCGCCGACCGGGGGATCGAGGAACCGGGTCCAGGTGTCGGCGAACAGGCCCACGGGTGTCCCGGGGGGGAGGTCCCCCTGTGGACGCCATTCCGCCACCGGCACCGGTATCACCCGGCCGAGGCGGCGACCCGCGAGGCGGGCCGTGTGCCGCGCGAGGCGCGGGGACGCCGACCCGGCGCGCATGAGGTCGTGGGCGTGGGCGGCGGCCAGCACCGTGGGGGATGGGCGCTGCTCGGCGTGCCGGTGCACCATGGCCTCCACCTTCAGGCGCGACATGTCCACCCCGGCGGGACACTCGGTGGCGCAGGCCCGGCAGGAGAGGCAGAGATCGAGCGCCTCCGCCAGTCCGGGGTCGGCCAGCCCCAGGTCGAGGTGGCCCTCGATGGCGGCGCGCAGCAGGACCGCCCGGCCGCGCGTGGAGTGCCGCTCGTCGCGCAGGGCCTGGTACGACGGGCACATCAC
>CAZPAT010000044.1:4540-9282 GCA_964584485.1 uncultured Bifidobacterium sp. | reverse complement strand
CGCGGGGAAGCATAGAGGTCGGGCTGCTCACCCTCCCGCACCCGCGAGGGGTCGCTGGTCACCCGCACGGGGATGCGGGCCTGCGCGACGGCGATGTCCACCAGGTCGCCGATGGCGTGCGATCGGCCGGTTGCCGCCAGGTACACCTGAGACGGATCGCCCTTCTCCAGCAGCAGGGCGTAGGCGCGCACCACATCGCGCACGTCCAGGAAGTCGCGTCGGGTGTCGATGTTGCCCAGCTCCAGGCGGCACGTGCCGTCGCCCTCCATCTCGGCGTCGGCGATCTGCTTGCAGATGGACGGCAGCACGAACCGCGGGTCCTGCCCCGGGCCCAGCTGGTTGAAGGCGCGCAGGCGCACCACCGCCAGGCCGTGCCCGCGGTGGTACTGCGCGCACAGGTGGTCGGCGGCCACCTTGCTCTCGGCATACGGCGACATGGGGTTGAGGGGGGTATCCGCTGTCACGGGGAGCTGATCGAGCGGCACGCGCCCGTACTCCTCACCCGACAGCGCCATGACCATGCGGGCACCGAGTGCGGCCCGGCGGATGCCCTCGAGCACGCCGCGCGTGCCCTCCACGTTCACGTGCCACGTGCCCTCGGGGTCGGCAAATGACTGGCCCACCGACGCCGCCGCGGCCAGGTGCACCACGGCGTCCGGGGCCACCGCGCCGATCAGGTCGGCCATGACATCGGCGTCGGTGATGTCCACCTCGTGACCCGTGGCGCCAGGCGGCGGCACCTCGCCCGCACCGGGCAGCAGCGTGCCCACGACCTCGTGACCCTCGCCGATGAGGTGGGCCACGAGGTGGCGGCCGACGAAGCCGGTCATTCCGGTGATGAGCACCCGCACGCCGCGAGAGGCTACTCACCGGCACCCCGGCGGCGCGGACGCCGTGAGGCGGGCAGGCAAGATGTGGGGGGCACACGGCAGGAGGGCCGACCATGAACCCCGACATCGCCGATTCGATGGATGAACTGCGCCGCAGGGTGACCGCCGGACGCGAGGCGGGCACCTACGGGCCCGGTGACCTGCGTGATCTGGTTGTACCCGCCGACGCGCCGCCGCTGGTGCGGGGGCTGGCCGACGCCGCGCGGCTGGCGGAGGTGGCGCCCCCGCCACGGGCGCCGGGCGACCATGCGAGTGGCGTGCGCGGCGCCGCCGCACGCGCCAAGCACGCCGCGGCCGACCTGGCGCGGCGGCCCGTGGGGGATGTGGCCGAGCGCACCACGGCCTTCAACCTGGCGCTGGTGGCATACCTGGCGGAACTGGCCGCGGAGGTGGTGGAGCTGCGCGCCGAGGTGGACCGCCTCTCGGCGGATGATGGCGGCGCGGCACGCGGGGGCGCGTGACGGACGCCCGCATCGCATTCATCCCCCCGCGCTTCGGGCCCACCGTGGTGGGGGGAGCCGAGGCGCTGTGCCGGGCGCTCGCGGGCAACCTGACCGCCAACGGCACGCCCGTGGACATCATCACCACCTGCGCGCTGGACCACCACACCTGGGCCGATGCCCTGCCGGAAGGAGAGAGCCGGGAGGGGGGCCTGAGGGTGCGCCGCTTCCGCGTGGGGCCACGCGATGCCGCGACCTTCATACGCCTGCACGGTGCCATCCAGCGGCGCGGAACCGTGCCGTTCGACCAGCAGGTGGAGTGGATGGCCAACTCGGTGTGGTCGCCCGGTGCGCTGCGTGCCGCCCGGGAGTACGACCGGGTGGTGGTGATGCCGTACCTGTTCGGCACCGCCTTCTGGCAGCAGGTGGCCGATCCGGACCGCACCGTGGTGATCCCCTGCCTGCACGACGAGCCCCACGCCCGGCAGCCCGTGATGCTGGACGCCCTGTGCGGCGCCCGCGGCGTGATGCTGAACGCCGAGGGCGAGGGCGACCTGCTCGGCCGCCTGCTGGCGCGCCACGGCGGGGCGCTGCGGAACGAGGCCCGGGTGGTGGGATGCGGGTTCGATGACGAGCCCGTGCCATCGGCGGGCGCCGCGCGGGCATTTGCACGGCGCCATGGCCTTGAGCCCGGCTACCTGCTGTACGCCGGCAGGCGCGAGCAGGGCAAGGGGCTGGGCGAGCTGTTCGACCACTACGCCACCTACCTGCGCACCGCGCCGAGGCCCCGGCCGCTTGCGCTGATGGGCACGGGCGACCTGGCACCGCCGCGGGCGATACGCGACCACGTGGTGGACCTGGGCTTCGTGGAGGCCCGCGAGAGGGCACTGGCGTACGCCGCCGCAGGGGCGCTCGCGCAGCCGTCGCGGCTCGAGAGCTTCGGGATGGTGCTGTTCGAGGCCTGGCTGGCCGGCACCCCCGTCCTGGTGAACGAGGAGAGCGACGTGATGCGGGCGCACTGCGCACGGGGAGGCGGCGGGCTGTGGTTCCGCGACGGGGCCACCTTCAGCGAAGCCGCGCAGATGGTGCTGGACGACCCGGCCCTGGCGAGCCGCCTTGCCGGTGCGGGGCGCGAATACGCGCTGGACGACTTCGGCTGGCCCCGCGTGCGCGCGCGGTTCCTGGATGCCATGGCCGACTGGGCGTGACGTGACGCCGGGGGCCCGGGGCTACACTCGCCGCATGGAGCCGCGCCGCGGATGACGACCCCTGCACCGCGCGCATTCGCGACCGCCATACGCGATGGGGAGTGGCCGCTGGCGGTCGTAATGGCCGCGTCGCTGGCGCAGCATCACCCCGGATCGCACCTGCACGTGCTGGCACTCGACGGAGCCGGGGAACAGGCTTGCGTACCGGGCATGACGGTGCACGAGCCGGAGGCGGTCGGACTGGCGGAGCAGTTCGTGACCCTGCTCCGCCTCACGGCGAGCCCGACCGACATGCGCATGACGGTGGCGCCCGCGCTGGTCGCGCATCTCCTCAGCACCGCGGCGCCGGATGGGGTGACCTACCTGGCCCCCGACACCATGGTGCGGGGGCCGCTGCCGGATGGTGATGTGCCGGGAGTGGGGATGCTCCCGCGGTTCACCCGGATTCCGGAGGACGACGGCCGCACGCCCACGCCGGACGACCTGCTGGCCATGAGCGTGTTCGACGACGGATTCCTGATCGCCGGCCCGGGGGCCCGCGAGGGGCTGGCAGCCGTGGCGTCGGGCCTGGACACGACCGCCCTGGCGGTGGCCGGCATGCCCGCGCGCACATGGGACCTGATCGCCGCCTCGGCCCCCACCACGGCGATCGACGACCCCGCGCTGGGGGTGGCCTACTGGAATGCCGACCAGCGGACCGGCGGCATCACCACCATCCGGCTGCCGGGCCTCGACGCCACCGAGCCGTACCTGCTGAGCGCGGCCCAGGGCCCGCATCCGCGCGTGCTGCTGAGTGAGCGGCCCGACCTCGCGCGGATCGTGGACGAGCGCATCGCACAGCTGGCGGAGCACGGCATGGCGGGCGACGCACCGGCGCCGCGCCTGGGCAACCTGGTGATCGATGACGCCGTGCGGGCCGCGTGCCGCATGGCACTGCACGACGACCCCGGGGCGGCGGACGCGCTGGTGGAACTGGCGCGCGATGGCACGGGCGAGTCGCTGGCGGCGTGGTTGGCCGGGACCGCCCCCGGGTCGCGCGACCCGCGGGTGTCGCGGTACCTGCTGGGGGTGTGGGCCGACGATGACCACGCCAATGCGGCGTTCCCCTACCCCACCGACCTCAACGCCGAGCGATTCATCGACTGGGTGCGCGAGGGCCACCGGGCGCTGGGCGTGCCCGCGCGGTTCCTGCCCGCGGCCGACACCCCGCGCACGCGCGACAAGATGGCCATGACCGGAGGAGCGGCACCGATGGAGCAGGGCGTCAACCTGATCGGCTTCCTCAGGGCCGGGTTCGGGCAGGGCGAGGCCGCCCGCCTGATGCACGAAGCCATGGTGGCGGGCGACATCCCCCACGCCGCCATCTCGCTCACGCATGAGGGCCTGGACGACCAAGTGGAGTCGAGCGCCGCGGACGATGCGCTGGTGTACGACATCAACCTGAGCTGCGTGAACGTGGATGCCCTGGAGGTGCTGTCGCGCCGCATGGGGATCGACCTGATGGAGGAGCGCTACTCCATCGGCACCATCTGGTGGGAGAGCAACCTGCTGCCCTCGTACCTGGTGGGGCAGATGAACAGCTACCTCGACGAGGTGTGGGTGGGCAGCACCTACATCGCCGATGCACTTGCCGCCTACACCGACAAGCCCATCCGGGTATTCCCGCTTCCCGTGCGCATCCCCGAGCCCATGGACCCGCCCGACCGGGCCGCGGCCGGTCTGCCCGAGGGCTACCTCTTCATGTTCTCGTTCGACTTCAACAGCACGGTGGAGCGCAAGAACCCCGACGGCGTGATCGAGGCCTTCCGCCGGGCGTTCCCACAGCCGTCGGGCCCGCAACTGGTGATCAAGACCATCAACGGCCACCGCCACCTTCCCGAACTGGAGCGCCTGCGCGCCATCACGGCGGACCGCGATGACATCACGATCTACGACGGCTTCCTGCCCACCGAGCAGCGCGACGCCTGGGCCCGTGCGGCCGACTGCTACGTGTCGCTGCACCGCAGCGAGGGGTTCGGCCTGACCATGGCCGAGGCCATGGCCATGGGGAAGCCGGTGATCGCCACGGCGTACTCGGCCAACCTGGACTTCATGAATGAGGACGTGGCGTTCCTGGTTCCCGTGACCGAGTGGCGCCTGGAGGCCCAGGCCGGTCCGTACCCCGTGGGCTCCCTGTGGGCCGATCCCGACCTGGACGCCGCCGC
>CAZPAT010000044.1:0-4440 GCA_964584485.1 uncultured Bifidobacterium sp. | reverse complement strand
GTCATCCGCAAGGCCATGCGGCCGTACACCGCCGGGGCGGACGAACTGGACCGTCGCATCCTGAGCGCCATGGTGGAGATGGGCGGGCGGCTGGACGAGATCGCGCAGGGCGTGAAGGCGGTGCGGCAGGACCTGGACACCCTGGGCGAGGTGGTGCGCGAAGATGCCGAACACCGGGGGGACTGACTCCCCCACGCCCCAGGGCGGGCGCGCACGGGAGATGACCTCCCGGGCACTGCGCATGGCGAACCGCAAGGAGGTCCGCTACGTGCTGGTGGGGGGCTGGAACACCCTGTTCGGCTGGGCGGTGTTCGTGGCCCTGCAGCTGACCGTGGGCGCCACCATCGGCTACATGGCCGTGCTGGTGATCGCCCAGGTGGTGAGCATCATCAACGCCTACCTCTGCTACCGGTGGCTGGTGTTCCGGGTGCAGGGCAGCTGGTGGCTGGACTTCTTCCGGTTCTCCACGGTGTACTGGATCGTGTTCGCGCTGAACATCGTGGCCCTGCCGCTGATGGTCTCGGCGCTCGGAATGAATGTGATCGTGTCCCAGACGGTGTTCGTGGTGGTGACGGTGATCGCCAGCTACATCGCCCACAACCGATTCTCGTTCCGGCGCAGCGACCCACCGGCCCCGTAGCCGGGCCGCGGGTATCCTCGCTCTTCCCGTGCCGTCCCCGCCACAGCCCGCCCCGCCGACAGGCAACCGCGTGACCGCCTGGTGGCGCAGGTCGCACGGGTGGCAGGAGGCCGCCTGGACGGTGGCCACGATGATCCTGAGCGTGATCGCCGCGGCGTGGGTGCTGGGGCTCACGGCATCGAGCATCCGGGTGCCGATCAACGCCGCCGAGGGCGACATGCTGATGGCGCTCAGCGCCATCAAGGGCATGCTGGAGAACGGCTGGTACCTGGTGAACCCGGCGCTCGGGGCGCCCGTGGGCCAAGAGATCTCCGACTTCGGCGCGCTGAACGGCGACAACGCCAACTGGGTCATCCTGCGGCTGATGGGGTTCGTGATCACCGACCCCGTGGTGCTGCTGAACTCATTCTTCCTGCTGGGCTTCGCGCTGGCAGGGGGCGTGGCCTATCTGGTGCTGCGCGACCTGGGAACGCGCCGGGTGACGTCGCTGGCGCTCGCGGCCTTCTACGCCAACCTGTCGTTCCACTTCACGCGTGGCGAGGGCCACCTGATGCTGGGCATGTACTACGTGGCGCCGGCAGCCATCTGGCTGACGCTGCGGGTGCTGACCGGGCGCCCCCTGGTGCGCCGCGGAGAGGGCGACGGCATCGGCTCGTGGTTCACGGGCACGAACGTGGGCACCGCGCTGTCGGTGATCGCGATCGGTGGCTCCACCATCTACTACGCGTTCTTCACCCTGGTGCTGCTGGTGATCGCCACCGCGGTGCGGGCGATCGCCACGCGGGGATGGCGCGACCTCATCCCGGGCGGCGCGCTGATCGTGGCCACGGGGTTCGTGCTGTTCCTCAACCTGCTGCCGGGCATCACCTACCGGATCGCCAACGGGGCCAACCCGGACCTGGCGCAGCGGATCCCGCACGAATCGTGGCTGTACTCGTTCGACCTCACGCGACTGGTGTTCATGGTGGCCGGCCACCGCATCGACCGGTTCTCCAACCTGGGCAACAACGTCGCCGGCAACAGCCTGACCGTGGGAGAGGGCGACATCCTGGGCCTGGTGCTGGGCATCACCTTCCTGGTGATGCTGGCGATGGTGGCGGTGTGGCTGGTGCGCGGCCGCGGAGGCGCCGGCGCACGGGGATCGCTGCTGAACAGCACCCTCATGCTGGCGGCCACATGCTTCCTGCTGGGCACCACCGGCGGCCTGGGCGCGATGTTCGCCGTCATCCTCACGCCGCAGATCCGTGCCTGGACCCGCATCACGCCGTTCCTGGCATTCCTGTGCCTGATCGTGCTGGCCATGGGCGTGGACTGGGTGCGCAGGCGCATCGACGGCGCCGGCTGGCGCAGGGTGCTGAGTGCCGCGCTTCCGCTGGTGGTGGGGGCGTTCGCGCTGTGGGATGGAACCTCGCCGGCCAACCGGCCCAACCACGCCGCCAACATCACCGAGTGGCGCGGCGACCAGGAGTTCGTCGATCGCATCACCGACACGCTGCCCCCGGGCTCCTCGGTGCTCCAGCTGCCGGTGCAGCCGTTCCCCGAGGCCGGCGGCATCGTGCAGATGGGCGACTATGAGCACCTCACCGGCTACGTGCATGCCGATGGCCTGCGCTGGAGCTACGGCGCCATGAAGGGGCGCCCGGGTGACTGGAGCCGCGTGGCGGCCGACCTCCCCCCGGGGCAGTTGGTGACCGCTGCCGCTGCTGCCGGATTCAGCGGGGTGTGGATCGATCGCAGGGGTTACGAGGACCAGGGCACAGGTGTGGAGACTGCGGTCGCCAAGGCCACAGGCCTGACCGCGCCCACCGCGGAGTCGCCGGATGGCAACCGGGTCTTCTACGACCTGCGGCCGCTGCAGGAGCGGGTGGATGGCGCCCTCTCCCCGGCGCAGAAGGCGGAGCTCGCGAGCGCCCTCACCGATCCGGTGGTGGTGGTGTACGGCAACGGCTTCTACGGACCGGAGAAGAACGAGGATGAGCGGTGGCGCTGGGCCACCAACGACGCCGTGATGACCATCCGCAATGGCACCGACCAACCGCAGCAGGTGCGCTGGACGGCATCGCTGAGATCGGCCATCGGGTCCACCACGCGCATCTCGGTGAACGGGGAGGTGCTGGCCGAAGCGGCATTCCCGAAGGCCGGAGCCGAGCCGAAGGTGTCGGTGCCCATCACCGTGCCGCCGGGTGGCATCGACGTGCGGGTGGAGACCACCGGGAACGACCTCGGGCCCGGCCTGGGTGACCCCCGCCCGCTGTACCTGCAGGTGATCAACCCGCTGCTGATCGATGAAACCTTCGCGCAGGCGGAGACGGCGGTGGCGGGATGACCGCGGGCGAGCGCCGACGCCTATCCCGCTCCCTGACGGGAGGGCTGTTCGGCCTGCTGCTCGCCCTGGCGCTGACCGGCGTTCTGCTGGCGTTCCTGGCGCTGAAGCGCGACGACCTGACGGGCCTGATCGCCACCATCGTGGTGGCCGTGGCCGGGTTCGCCGTGGGCTTCTGGTGGGACTGGCGCCGTGGCGTGCCCGGCGGCGGGGCCTCCTAGCCCGGACCCGCCGGACCGGGCACGATGGTGCCCACCGCGAAGATGTTCATGCCCGCGGTGACCGCACACGCCGCCACCATCACCGCGAACAGCACGACGAATGCCGCGCGCGCCCACGGCGCGTGGGCACGGGCACGCAGCAGCGCGGCGATGCCGGTCATCACCAGGGCGAAGCCCACGAACTCGTACGGCAGATAGACGTACCCCTGCCCCCACACCAGCTCCATCTGCCACCGCACGGTGACCGCGGCGAGCATGGAGGGCACGATCCACGCCCACAGGCCCGCCGCCACCAGGCCCACCGCGAGGCGGTCGGGGATGGCCACGCGCCCGTTCGCCCAGGGACGCCACGCAAGGAACACGGGGATGCCGATGGCCACGATGAGCAGCAGTGACAGCGTGGGGTTGATGGGGGCGATGCCCCAGCCCTCCTGGGCAAAGGGGAGCGCGGCGGTGAACTGCTTGCCGAAGGTGGTGCCCACGGGACCGTCCAGATCCACCTGGTACGCCGGCGCGGTCACCGGGACATCACGGCGCAGGTAGAGGGTGACGCCCAGCTGAAGGGCCGCCGGCACCACCAGCGGCACGGTGGCCCACGCCCAGCGCGCCCACCGGCGGAGGGACGGGCCGGTCACGTAGAGCAGCAGGAGGATGGCCGGCAGCATGAGCAGGCTCACCTCGTAGGCGGTGATCGCCAGGCTCCACGCCAGGGCCATGGGAATGGTGAACCACGTCGAACCGCCGCGCAGCACATGCGCAGCGAGCAAGCCGGCGATGATCACGAGCACCAGCGTGTACGTGACCAGGCCGCCAAAGCTGGCCAGGCCGTCGAACCCGCCGCCCAGGCGCACCTGCATGGTCGCCCCGAGGGCCACGGCCGTGAGGGCGGCCACCTGCCCCGACCGGGTGGCGCGCCACGCCACGTAGGCGACCAGCGCCACCAGCAGGATCCCCATCAGCGCCAGGTACGTCATGTAGGCCGCACGGGAATCGAGCAGGCTCCACATGGTGATGCCGTAGAGCGCCCCGCCCGGGAAGAACCGGCCCTGCGAGGCCATCCACTCGCGGCTGATGTTCACGCCGGCATCGATGGCGTCGGGCAGGCCCACCGTGGGCCAGTTCCGGTTGACGGTGTCGTCCGCCGAGTACGGCAGCCCCATGATGGGCAGCAGGGTGACGGTGATGAGGAGGCTCAGCAGCGCGGGGCGGAGCGTCCTCACGGGGATTCCGAGGAACACGCAGGCAGCCTAGCCGCC
>CAZPAT010000043.1:0-9306 GCA_964584485.1 uncultured Bifidobacterium sp. | reverse complement strand
TTCGACTCCCACCGTCCCCATGATGTCCGGGTAGCCTCGCGCCATGCGCGCAGTCATCGCACGCGAGGCGGGAGATGCGTCGGTCCTCGCCATCGGCAGCGCAGCCGATCCCGTCCCCGGGCCCGGCGAGGCACTGATCCGGGTGCGCGGGACATCGGTCAACCGCGCCGACATCCTCCAGCGGCGGGGGCTCTATCCGCCCCCTCCCGGTGCCAGCGACATCCTGGGCCTCGAGGCGGTCGGAGAGGTGCTCACCTCCCCACCGGGGGCGGCAGTCACACGGGGTGACCGGGTGATGTGCCTCGTGCCCGGCGGTGCGTATGCCGAACTGGTGACCGCCCCCGCTTCGAACTGCGTACCCGTGCCGGAGGGCATGTCCTTCGAGGAGGCGGCCGCCATCCCCGAGGTATTCATTACCGCATTCCAGGGCCTCGTGCTTCTCGGGGGCCTGCAGGAGGGCGACACCGCGCTCATCCATGCGGTGGCAAGCGGAGTGGGAACGGCCGCGGCGCAGGTCTGCGCGGCCCTGGGCGCGCGCTGCATCGGCACGTCACGGACGGCGGAGAGGGCAGCGGCTGCCGTGCGGTGGGGCGCAGAGCCGCTCGCCGTCCCCGCGGGGTCGTTCGCGCCCGCGGTGATGTCGATGACCGAGGGCCACGGCGCCGACGTCATCCTCGACCTCGTGGGGGCGCGCTACCTGCAGGACAACATCGCATGCCTCGCCCGCCACGGCCGCATCGTGCTGACGGGCCTCGTCGGCGGGAGACGCGGCGAGGCGGACCTCGGCTCGCTCCTGGCCCGTCAAGGCAGCATCATGGGCTCCACCCTGAGGGGAAGCACGGTGGCCGAGAAAGCGGAGATCATGCACGCCTTCGCCGAATGGGCCCTGCCGCTGTTCGCCACCGGGGCCTTGGAGCCGGTCGTGCATGCCGTCCTCCCCCTGGCGGAGGCGGCCCGGGCCCATGAGATCGTCGAAGGGAATGAGGCCATCGGCTGCGTGGTGCTGGTGCCCTGACAGGCGTGTCACAGGGGGCGACGGGTCGTGTTACGTTTCCCACGGGCCGCAATTACCGAGGGAGACCCATGAAGACCGTCATCAAGCTGCTCGCCCTGGTGGGCATCGGGGCCATCGTCTACTGGTTCGTGCGCGACCGCCTCGGCGGCGAGCCCGACGAGTTCACCTTCACCGAGGTGACGGCCGATGGCGCCGCCGCCATCGATGAGGCCGTGAGCGACGCCGCCGACACGGCCGCGGACGCCGCCTAGGACCACCGCGGTCGCCCGGTGGGAATTTCGTCCACCCCGGGCACCGACGCCGCGCTGGACCCCGATCTCGCCCGTGCCGCCGGGGGGATCGGGGCAGCGGTGGCCGTCCGGCTGCGGGAACTCGCTCCTGCGCTCCGTGCCGTCGTCCCAGTAGGCGGCGAGCCCACCCTGGCCCTCGAATCGCTCACGCTCGAGCCGGATGATCCCCTCGATGACGTGACACTCGCCGCCTGCGTGCACGCGCACGACGCCTACGTCGCTGCACGCGGCCGCCCCGCGGCGGTCAGCCCCGGGGCATTGGCACTGGCACGCATCCTCACGTGGGCAGCACGGGCCGAAATGCTCGGCCGGGCACCGGACGTCCGGTGGATCGGCCCGCCGTCGCGCAGGCCGGAGGATGCCGCGGGCCATGCCGTCGCCGCGCGCGTGCTGCTGCGCGACGCCGATGGAACGGCCGTCCGCGCGGCCGCGGTCGCCGTGGTGGCCTAGCGGCCGGGACCTCCGCGGAGCGCGGCTTCCACACGCTTCACCATGGCCTGCAGCCGCAGGAACTCCGCGTCGTCCCCGGCGGTGCGGGCGGCGCCCATCGCGCGCTCGAGGGCCCGCTTCTCCACGCGCAGGTAGGCATCGCCCAGCTCCTCCTCGGTACCCCCGTCCGCGGCCTCGGCGCGCAGGGCGGCCTCGAGGGGGGCAAGCTCGGGTGGCCACCCCTCCACCCCGTCGAGAATCAGGCGCCGGGCAGCGCGATGGTCCGGGGACCCCAGGTGCTCCTCGCGCATCCCCTCCAGCATCGGACGTGCCGCAGTGGGCATGGCAAGGGCCAGCGCCAGCAGCCGGCGCTCGCGGGACTCATCGAGCGACGGGGACTCCGCGGGCTCCGCGTCAGGGCTGCCCGAGCGGCGGCGCGATGCCGTGCCCTGCGCGCGCCGCATGAACCGGTCGAAGAGCACCGGGGACACGCCCAGAGCGGTCACCCGGCGGATGGCCTCGTCCTTGTCCGTGGACTCCGGGAAGCCCTCGAGGAGACTCCCGAGGTCTGCGAGCGCCCTGTCCTGATCGGCCGGTGATTCCCCCGCGCGTGCGATGCGGCGATCGACAAGCCATGGAAGAAGCGGATCAGCGCTGGCCACCGCAGCAGCCAGCACGTCGCGCCCCGAGGATGTGGCGGCGAGGTCGCCCGGGTCGCTGCCCGGGGGCAGGCCCACGACCGCCAGCCGCACGGGCACATCGCGCGCGGCCTCAATGGTGCGCCGGGCGGCCTGCTCGCCCGCCTGGTCGGCGTCGAAGCACAGGCGCACCTCGGGCGCGACCCGCGCGAGCAGCCGCAACTGGGTGGTGGTGAGCGCCGTGCCCATGCAGGCCACGGCACCTTCGATGCCCGCAAGGCGCAGGCCCATGACGTCGGTGTAGCCCTCGCTCACCACCGCGAATCCGGACTTGGCCGCTGCTTGCCGCGCGAGGTCCAGCCCGAACAGCAGCTCGCGCTTGCGGAAGCGGTCGCCCTCCGGGGAGTTCACGTACTTGGCGCGCTCGTTGGGGTCGAGCGTGCGGGCCCCGAACCCCTGGACGCGCCCCCGGGCGTCGCAGATGGGGAACGTGATGCGCCCGGCGAAGAAGTCCTGCGCCACGCCCCCGCGCACCCGGGCCAGGCCGGCCTGCTCGAGCTGCTGGCGCGAGAACCCCTCGCGGATCGCGCGCCCCGAGAGCGCGGTACCCCCAGCGGGCGCCCAGCCCACCCGGAAGGTGCGGAGGAGATCCTCCGGGAACCCACGCCCCAGCAGGTACTCGCGTGCAGCAGCGGCATCGTCCGCCCGCCACAGCATCGCGGCATAGAACGCGCACGCGCGCTCCAGCAGTTCGCGGATGCGCTCGTTCTCGCGGCGGCGGGCGTCCTCCTGGGGCGAGGATGCCTCGTACCGCAGCTCCACGCCGAAGCGGTCGGCCAACTGCTCCACCGACTCCATGAACGACCCCGCGCCCTCGCGCTCCTGCATCCACGTGAACGCATCGCCGGTGGCGCCACAGCCGTAGCAGTAGTACGTGCGGTTCTCGGGCGGGATGAGGCAGAACGATGGCGTCCGCTCGTCATGGAACGGGCAGCGGCCCCACCATCGCCCCCCGCGCCGGGCCAACTGCACCTGGCCACGCACGAGCTCCAGAAGATCGGCGGAACTGCGGACCTCGTCGATGCTCGCGTCCATCACGCGCGGCATCAGAGCGGCCCCTCGTGTGGGATGAAGATGTCCCGGTGGGCCCGCAGGGCGTAGCGGTCGGTCATGCCCGATACGAAGTCCGTGACGCGGGTCAGCACGTCGCCCGTGCCCGCGTCGGCCATCCGGGCCGGATCCTCCAGGTACGCGCGCACCAGCGCCTGGACGACATGGCGCGCGCGGTGGGCCTCATCCGCGGCGGGCGAGGCCAGGTAGACCTCCGAGAACATGTAGGAGCGCAGCGACCGGAAGGCCTCTCCCACCTCGTCGCTCTGGCGGATCTCATCCGCATCGGACGATGCCCGGACGATGTCGGTGACCAGGCACGTGATGCGCTCGGACGTCGTCTCCCCGAGCACCGCGATCTCCGCTGCGGGAAGATCCCCGGGCGCGATGATCCCCGCGCGGATGGCGTCATCGATGTCGTGGTTGACGTATGCGATCCGGTCCACCAACCGCACGACCTGGCCCTCGAGCGTCATCGGCCGCCCCCCGCCCGTGTGATGGCGGATGCCGTCCCTCACCTCGCGGGTGAGGTTGAGGCCCCGGCCGTCGCGCTCGAGCACCTCCACCACCCGAACGCTCTGCTCGTTGTGCTGGAAGCGCCGACCATGCTCTGCGCGCAGCAGGTCATCAAGGGCATGCTCGCCCGCATGCCCGAACGGCGCATGCCCGAGGTCGTGCCCCATCGTGATGGCCTCGACCAGGTCCTCGTTCAGGCCCATCGCGCGCGCGACGGTGCGTCCGATGGCGGACACCTCGAGCGTGTGGGTGAGGCGCGTGCGGTAGTGGTCCCCCTCGGGCGAGATGAATACCTGGGTCTTGTGCTTCAGCCGCCGGAACGCCTTGGTGTGGATGATGCGGTCCCGGTCGCGCTGGAAGGCCGTGCGCAGCGGGCAGGGCTCCTCGGGCCGGTCCCGCGTGGCATCCGCCGCCCGCGCGGCGCGCGGGTCGAGCGGGGGCTCCCTCACGCGGTGGCGGGCACCGGGTGCCCGAGCTGCACGGGGAACTCCCACGGGCCGGCCGAGGCCTCCTCGCGGTGCCGCGGATCGCCGATCGCGTCCACGGTGATGACGACCTCACGTGCATCCAGGGGAACCCCCGGGCCGATCACGAGGGCGCCCTCCACGCGGTTCTGGTCGTGCTGCTCATCGATGACCGCGCTGGTGTACACACGGCCCCGATCATCCCGCACGTGCACGCCGAGGAGGTGCATCTGCTTGCGCTTCCGGGGCTCGGGCGCCTGCACCATGAACCGCGCGCGGGCACCGTCGCGGTAGCGCTCCAGCGTGGTGACGGCGATGGTCACATCGCCTGCCGCCTGCACCTGGTCCACCACGTCGACGCCGCGGAAGGTGCCCGGGCTGAACACGAGGGCGCCGGGGAAGGGCTCGACGACCTCCGTCCACCCGGGCTGCTCATGAGGGGTTGCCATCGGCACATCGGCCGCCATCTGGTGGATCCGGTCGGCGCCGCGGTGCTTCCAGATGTGGGGGCACTCGCGGAACATGGAGATGAGGGCGCGGTGCGACAGCGCCCGGCCGTCGTCCGGTATGACGATGCCGTAGCGGCCCTGATCCGGCCGCACCAACTCGATGAACGCCGCCGGCACATGAGCGTCGTCCTCGCCGAGCGCGGAGTCCTCGGCGTAGTGCAGGCGATCCACCTGCCAACCGTCGATGATCATCTCCATAAGGTCGCCCAGGCTGCCGGGCCGGTACCGCTCCTCAGTGGCGATGGGGATTCCCTCCGCAAGTGCGCTCGACGGCGCCGATCGTACACCCGGCCACGTGCTGCGGCGACCTAGGCGCCTGCGCCGTGACCCCCGCGCAGCGCGGCCTGGCCGGCGGCCGCGCGCGCCACCTGCACGCGGAACGGCGAGCAGGACACGTAGTCGAGGCCGACGTCGTGGCAGAAGCGCACGGACGCCGGATCACCGCCGTGCTCCCCGCAGATTCCCATCTTGAGGCCGGGGTGCACCGGCCGCGCGCCCTGCGCCGCGATCCTTATGAGGCGCCCCACGCCGTCGACGTCGAGCGTCTCGAACGGGTTGGAGGCCAGGAGATTCGACTGCAGGTACTCGGTGAGGAAACGGCCCTCGGCATCATCCCGCGAGAAACCGAGGGTGGTCTGCGTGAGGTCGTTGGTGCCGAATGAGAAGAAGTCGGCGTCCTCGGCGATCTCATCGGCCGTGAGTGCGGCCCGCGGGAGCTCGATCATCGTGCCCACGAGGTACTCGATCGGCGGCCCGCCGGCCCGCCGGAGGGTGGCCTCGACCTCCTCCACCACGATCTGCCGGGCCCGCCGCAGCTCCTCGCGGAAGGCGACCAGCGGGATCATGATCTCCACGATGGGTGCTTCGCCGAGCTCATCCCGCACGGCGATTGCAGCGGTCATGATCGCCGACGCCTGCATGCGGTAGATGTCCGGCATCTCGAGCCCCAGGCGCACGCCGCGGGTGCCGAGCATGGGGTTCAGTTCGTGCAGCGCCTGCACCCGCGCCAGCTGCGCGTCGAGCTCCGGGTTCCGGTGGCCCTCGCGCCGCGCATGGTCGGCCTGAACCGTCAGGTCGGTGAGATTGGGCAGGAACTCGTGAAGAGGCGGGTCGAGAAGCCGGATGGTCACCGGCAGGCCGCGCATCTCGCGGAAGATGCCCGTGAAGTCGTCCACCTGGAACGGGCGCAGCAGCGCCAGCAGGCGCCGCCGCGCATCCGGATCGTCACTGAGGATCATCGCCTGCATGAGCGGCACGCGTTCCTCGCTGAAGAACATGTGCTCCGTACGGCACAGGCCGATGCCCTCCGCACCCAGCTCCCGCGCGCGCCGGGCGTCATCGGGCGTGTCCGCGTTGGCGCGCACGCCCAGGTCGCGCACGCGGTCGGCCCATTCGAGCACCCGCACGAGGAACGGGTTCCGGGGGTCCGGTTCCATCACCGGGGCGGCGCCCGCGAATACCGCGCCCGATGTGCCATCGATGGTGATGACATCACCCTCGACGAGGTCGCGGCCCGAGAGGCGCGCACCGCCCCCCTCGGGGAACTCCAGCGCGTGCACGCCGCACACCGCGGGCCGGCCCATGCCCACCGCCACGATGGCGGCGTGGCTGGTCTTCCCGCCACGCGCGGTGAGGATGCCGCGCGCGGCGATCATGCCGTGGAGGTCGTCGGGGGTCGTCTCGTCGCGCACGAGGATCACGTCGTCACCACGGGCCGCCCGGCGCTCGGCCTCATCCGCAGACAGCACCACCGCGCCCACCGCCGCCCCGGGCGATGCATTCACCCCATGTGCGATCGCGGCGCCCGCGGCGGCGCGATCCAGTTGGGGCAGCAGCAACTGCGGGATCTGCCCGGGGTCGATGAGTTCGCGAAGGGCGTCGTCCTCGGACACGAGCCCCTCGTCCACCATGTCCACGGCGATGCGCACGCGGGCGAGCGCGCTGCGCTTGCCGCTGCGGGTCTGCAGCATGTACAGGCGCCCGTCCTCGATCGTGAACTCGACATCCTGCATGTCACGGTAGGTGCGCTCGAGCAGCGCCATGGTGTCCATGAGCTCGGCGAAGGCGTCGGGGAGCACCGCCTCCAACTCGTGCAGGGGGCGGGGCGTGCGGATGCCCGCCACCACGTCCTCGCCCTGCGCGTTCACCAGGAAGTCGCCGAAGGGGTGGCCTCCCTCGCCGGTGACGTTGTCCCGGGTGAAGGCCACGCCGGTGGCGGACCGCTCCCCGGTATTGCCGAACACCATCCGCTGCACGTTGACGGCCGTACCGAGGTCGTGCGGAATGCCGTGGAGGCGCCGGTAGTCATTGGCCCGCCGGTTCTCCCAGCTGCCGAAGACGGCACGGATCGCCCCATCCAACTGCGCCCGGGGGTCCTGCGGGAACTCCTCGCCCAGGTGCTCCTGAAAAATCGCCTTGAAGGAGGCCACGAGGTCCTCCAGGTCCGCGGCGCCCAGGTCCACGTCCGAACCGGCGCCGCGCGCGGCCTTGAGCGCGGTGAGGGCGGCCTCGAACCGCTCGCGCGGCACCTCACGCACCACATCCGCGTACATCTGGATGAACCGCCGGTAGGAATCAAAGGCGAAGCGCCGGTTGCCCGTCACGGCGGCGAGCCCCTCGACGCTGACGTCGTTCAGGCCGAGGTTGAGGATGGTGTCCATCATCCCGGGCATCGACTCGCGCGCGCCGCTGCGCACCGACACGAGCAAGGGGTCGTCGGGGTCGCCGAGGCGCTTACCCGCGTCATCCTCGAGGCGCGCGAGGTGCCCGCGTACCTGCTCCTCGAGCCCGTCGGGGTACGCACGGCCGCCCTCCAGGTATGCCATGCAGGCAGCGGTCGTGATGGTGAAGCCCGGGGGCACCGGCAGGCCCAACCGCGTCATCTCGGCCACGTTCGCGCCCTTGCCGCCGAGAAGATCGCGCATCTCGCGCGATCCCTCGCTGAACGCATACACCCACGTGGCCGACGCCGCCATCACTCACCGCCCTTCAGGACGAGGACCTCGAAGTCCGCGACCCGACCGTACGCCTCACCCGCCCTTCGCACCAGCGCGTGACGCCGGTCACGGGCTGCGGGATCGTCGGCGTTGACCATGACATCCTCGAAGAACGCATCCACGGCGCCGGCAAGATCCGCGGCGGCGGTGATGGCCGCCGCTGGGTCGCCCGCCGCGCGCGCGGCCTCCACGGCCTGCTCGCCCGTGGCGAGGGCCTCGGCCAGCCGATCCTCCGCAGGGTCATCGGCCGAGGAGTACCCGGAGATTCCGTGCTCCGAACCGCTCACGATGCGCCGGCAACGGTTGGCGGCCATGGCGGCGCGCCCGAGCCCGGCATCGTCCCGCGCGCCATCGAGGGCGCGGGCCCACGCCGCGATGGAGGCAATCCCGCCCACGTCCGCAGCCAGCGCCGCGCGCACGGCATCGGCGGGCACCCCCTCCAGGCCCAACTGATGCACGAGCCGGTCGGCGATGAACTCCGCCAGGGCCTCCAGCGCGGCGTCATCGGACAACGCGAGGTCGGCTCCCTGCTGCCGGAACCGGTCCATCGCCGGGCGGAGGACCTGCGCGGGACGCAGATCCCAGCCGCGATCGAGTGCGACGCGCACGAGGCCGGTCGCGGCCCTGCGAAGCCCGTAGGGATCCCGCGACCCGGAGGGGATCTCGTCGATCAGGAAGGCCCCGGCCAGGTTGTCCACCTTCTCGGCGCATGCGAGCAGTGCGCCGGGCCGGGAGGCGGGCACCGGTGAGTCGGGCCCCTCGGGCAGGTACTGCTCGGCGACGGCCGCGCACACCGCGGCCGGGCGCCCGTCCAGCGCGGCGTAGTGCGACGCCGCGAACCCCTGGAGCTCGCTGAACTCCGCCACGAGGATCGCACCCTGATCCGCCTTGGCGAGCGCCGCGGCCGCGATCCCGGCCTCGATATCCGCGGGCTCGGCCTGCACCGCACCCCCGAGGTCCGCAACGCCGGCGATGAGGCGATCACGCTTGTCCGCCAGCGTCCCCAGGCGGGCGTGGAAGACGATCGCGCCCAGGCGGGCATCCAACTCGTCCAGTCCGGCCGCGACGTCGCGCTCATAGGAGAAGGCCGCATCCTGGAGGCGCGCGTCCAGCACGTCCTCGTTGCCACGGACGATGATCTCCGCCGCCGCCGGGTCCCCGTTGGACACCGCGAGGAACGCGGGCATGAGGCTGCCACCGGCATCGTGCAGCGGCATGTACCGCTGATGGCTCTGCATCGCGGTGACGAGGACCCTCTCCGGCAGCGCCAGGTGCTGCTCCGCGATGCGCCCGGTGATGACGCTCGGCCACTCGACGAGGTGCACGACCTCCTCGATCT
>CAZPAT010000042.1:0-9541 GCA_964584485.1 uncultured Bifidobacterium sp. | reverse complement strand
GCACGTTGATGTACTCCATCGTCATGTTCGTGATGGGCACGAACAGCGTGGTACCGGGCTTGTTGGCGTTCCACTGGTTGAAGTCGAAGAGCCCCGGCAGGGTGGTCGGCAGCTGCGCCCGGCCCTCATGCAGGCGTACCTTCGCGCGACGGTAGAGGTCCACGACGAAGTCGGCCTGCTCCTCAATGGGGCGGCCTGAGAGGGTGGACACCTCACCGGGTTCGGGGACCATCTTGAAGATGTCGAGCCACCACAGGCCGTCGTCGTTGCTCCAGAACAGCTCCGTGCCGTGGTTCGAGCAGGCGCTCGGCCATGTGCGGTTGGTCCACTGCACGAGGGTGCTCATGCCGCGGGCCGGGTCGAGGTCGGCGAGGGCCAGGCCGTTCAGGCCGGTCGCCGCCATCACCAGCAGCGCTTCCTCCAGTTCGGAGAGGGGCACCGGCTCGTAGGGGGACGAGTACTCGATGATGTCGCTCTCGACGGTCATGCCCAAGGCCACCCGGCGTGACTTGCGGTCGAAGACCGACTGGAAGTGCGGGTACGTCAGGGCGTCGGTGAAGCCGAGCGGCGCGCCGGAAACGATTCCGAGTGGGTCGGCTTCGGTAGTCATCGTCCTCGCTCCTTCGGTTGTGGGGCAGTGAGTTCGTGCCAGATGTGGCGAAGGATAGGGCCGATGTTGCGGAGATGCCACATATCCGCGCCGGTGGGCGAGGAGCATGCGCCGGGAATTGGCCGCGTGGAGCGGCCAATTCTTATGCCGTAAGGAATCTGCTGTCAGCCTCGCCGCCCGAAGCACACCCGCGGGTCACGCGATGCGCCACACGTTGGCGATGACCGATGGTGCGGCGGGCCGGTATCCCGATGCAGCCTCGAACGGGAAGACGATCTCCTCCGGTTCAGAGCCGGAACCCTCGGCCTGGGCGACCACCCGCGCACACATCCCACCCTCCGGCACGGCGAGCACGTACTGCACTGCGAGCACTGCCTGCTCACCGGCTGATGACAGCGTATGCGCCGTCGCCGAGTTCGGCATCGGCTGGAAATCCGAGTCCTCATCGCAGCCGGTCTTGGGAAGCGCGTACTGCCACCACACATGCAGCACCGCGCTGCCGGCGCCAGTCTTCTTGACCTGCGCGGAGTAGGCGCCGGCCCACGTCATGGGTCCCTCCAGGCGCCAGTTCCAGAGGTTCGCGTCCATCGACACTCCCGCAGTGGGGGTGATATCCGCGTGGTCGAAGAGGATTGGGATCGTCGCACCGCCGGCGAAACTGGATCCGCCTTGATCCTGCAGGCTGCTCCACTGACCGTACTGCCCCGTGAAGCCGGGGCCCTGGGGTCCCGTGGCCCCCTGGGGTCCTTGGGGCCCCTGCGGTCCACGTGCGCCCGTCGCGCCCTTAGGCCCCGGGGCGCCCGTGGCCCCTGCGGCACCACGGATCTCCTCCCAGAGAGCCCAACTGAGGTCGGCCTCCTGGATCGTCCGATTCCTGATCTTCAGCGACGTGACCGCGTTGTTCTTGATGCGCTTGGTGCCAACGGAGTTGTTCCCGAGGCGCGTATTGGTGACGGCGCCCTTCTTGATCTGCGCGGTTCCGACGCTATTCCGGGGAAGGGTGTAGACCGCGACACCCGTGCCGGTCAGCCCGATGATCAGTGCCACGATTGCGATGGCCATGCTTGGAAGGTTTTGGCGATTCATGCCTGCACGGTAAGCCTGCGGTCAGGCACCTCCTATCCCCAAGTAGCCAGTCGTGGCTCCCCATTCGGCTAGCGGCGCACCTCCACCCCCGCGGCGACCCGGTCCCAGGTGTCGGGCGTGACGCCCGCCTCGCGCAATTCGGTCTTCCGGACTCGTGCGGTGGGCGTCTTGGGCAGCGCGTTGACGACGCGGATGTAGCGCGGCACCATGAAGTACGGCATGCGCTCCGCCATCCAGTGGCTGAGGTCCACGGGATCGGGTGCGTCGCCCTCGGGCACGACCACCACCATGATCTCGTCCTCGCTCGATGCGCCCTCGTCGGCCTTCACGCCGATAACCGAGCACTCGACGATTTCATCGTGCGCGGTGATCTGCCGCTCCACCTCCATGGACGACACGTTCTCACCGCGCCGGCGGATGTAGTCCTTCACGCGGTCCATGAAGTACACGTAGCCGTCGGCGTCCATGCGGCCCAGGTCGCCGGTGTGCAGTTTGAGGTTGCGGAAGTCCTCGGCGGTCTTCTCCGGCATGCCGTAATAAGCGCGCATCACGATGTTGGGCACCTTCATGTCCACGACGATCTCGCCCGGGGTATCCGGCGGCAGCGGCCGGTCCGTGCCGGGCTCCACGATGGTCACCTCGTATCCCGGATTGGCGCGGCCGCAGGACCCGAGTCGCACCGGTTGGGTGGGGTCCATCACGGTGCACACCCCGGTCTCGGTGAGGCCGTAGCCCTCGGTCAGCTGCACGCCGAAGCGCTCCTCGAACTCGTGGTAGATGTCGCGCGGGGCGGGGGCGGCCAGCACCGAGTGCACCGAGTGGGCGCGGTCCAGGTCGGACGGGGGCTGGTTCCACAGGAAGTAGAGCATCGCCCCGATCCCGTTGAACATCGTGGCGCCCATGTCGACGGCCTGCTGCCAGAAGCGCGTGCCCGAGAACCGCTCCACGAACGTCACGCGGCCACCGGCGATGAGGGCCGGGTACGCGGTGAGCACCTGCGCGTTGCTGTGGAACAGCGGCAGGCATGAGAACCAGGTCTCGGCGGCCATATCCTCGAGCCCCACTCCGCGCCGCGTGCGCATGTACTCCAGGGATCCGCGGGCGGAGAAGTAGTCGGCGGCGTTCTGCTTGATCACGCCCTTGCTGCGTCCGGTGGTTCCCGAGGTGAACATGATGCGCGCGTCGTCGGTCCATGCGTGCGCCACGTCGGGCTCACCCGCCGGCGCGTCCATGAGCGCATCCAGGGTCTCCCACGCAACCGACGGCTCGGGCCCGGTGGGCGCGCCGGAGGGGACCACGATGACCCTCTCGAGCAGGGGCACCTCATCGCGGATGAAGTCGAGCCGGTCCAGGAAGGCGTCGCTGATCACCAGCGTGCGCGCCTCCACGAGCGTGATGGTCCACGAGAGGAAGTCGCCCTTGTACGCGGTGTTGATGCTGCTCATTACCGCGCCGGCCTTGAGGATGCCGTACCAGCACTGCAGGAACTCCTCGCAGTTCGGCAGCATCACGCTCACCGATTCGCCCGGCTGCACGCCGCGGGCGATCAGCCCGCCCGCGATGCGGTTGGCGCGGTCGTTCATGTCGCCGTAGGTCACCCATCCGCCATCGCCGTACCGCAGGTACGGGCGGTCGGGGTGGGCCTCGGCCCGATCGCGCAGGATCCGCGCGAGCACCCACGTCGTGGGGTCCTCCTCGGCGTACCAGGTGCTCCATTCGGTGCTGCTCATCTGGGCTCGGGCCCCTCTCCCTCGCGGAACCGCCGCCAGTCGGCGGGCCGCTTCTCCTGGAATGATCGGATGCCCTCCCGGGGCTCCGGCCCGTACACGTGGTTGATGGCCATCAACTCCATGCCGGCGTTCACCGATCCGTACAGCGCGTCGGTGCGGGTGTTCATCGAGATCTTGGCCATTCGCAGGCCCTGCGGCGACCGGCGCAGGATCTGGTCGCACCACCGGTCCACGGTGGCATCCAGGGCATCCGGGGCCACGACCTCGTTCACGAGGCCCATGGCGCGGGCCTCGTGGGCGTCGTAGTGGCGGGTGAGGAAGAGGATCTCGCGCGCCCTCTTCTCGCCGACCACCGCGGGCATCAGCTGGCAGCCCCACCACAGCGGGGCCGAGCCGATCTTCGGGCCCGCCTGCCCGAAGCGACCCGTGTCGTCGGTGATGGTGAGGTCGCTCATGATGTTGAGCTCGTTGCCCCCGCCGATGCACCACCCGCGCACGCGGCAGATGATGGGCGTGCCGTTGTTCCGCATGGCGCTGGCCAGGCGCGGGCCGAGGATGTGGCCCTCGCGCTTCTCGCGCATGGTGCGCGTGGGCTCCATCACGTCGCCGCCCACGCAGAAGGCGCGCTCGCCCGCGCCGGTGAAGACGATGACCCCCACGGCCTCGTCATCACCGGCGCGTTCGAACGCGTCGCACAACTCGAGGATGGTCCTGCCGCGGAAGGCGTTGAGCTTCTCCGGGCGGTTGATGGTGATCGTCGCCCGCCCGCCGCCGACCTCATACAGGATGTCCTCGTACTCCACGTCAGTCCTTCGGCAGGAACTTCGTGGCGTCGATGCCGTGCTCGGCGGCGAGGCGCATGAAGGTGTCGCGCATCTCCTGCGGGTAGTCCGGCAGGTCCTCATCGGCCAGCACCTGCTCGGCCTTCGCGCGGATGTTGGGGCCGAAGTCCCAGTCCTCGTCCGCCATGAGGCGCCGGATCTCGGCGGCGGGGAAGTAGAGCATCCCCGGGTCGCGCCCGTGGCTCTCGGCGATCTGCACGATCTCCTCGAACCGGCCCGGAAGCGGTGCCTGCTCCTGGATGAGCCCCTTCTCGCGCAGCAGCTCCACCGTGGAGGGCTGGCACTCATACGGGGTGCCCAGCGCGTTGTCGTGGAAGAGCCGCTCGAACTTGAGCCGGGGCCGCTGGCCGCCGCCCTTGGGGTCCTCCAGCGGATAGCCCACCGCGTGGCCCCATGTGAACTTGTAGTTCGGGGGCAGGCCGAAGGCCTTCTCGATCCCGCCGGGCTTGCGGCCGAACGCGATGAGGATGTTGCCCACGCCGAGACCCGCGCCCGCCGCCATGGCGTTGGCCACCGCCTGGCCGGTCTCGAACCGCAGCAGGATCTCGGTGCGCTCGGGCGGGAAGCTCATAAGGCGCGGGATCGTCTGGGTCATCGAGAACTCGTAGTTCCATCCGTGGTACTTCGTCGCCGCGCCCGAGAGGCTGAGCGACGAGATGCCGTCGACGGCGCGTCCGTACCAGGCGTTGATGTTGGTGAGCCACAGGATGAGGTGCGACGCCTGGTTGATGATCTGCACGTTGAAGCCAGAGACGCACTCCTCGAGTTCGTCCCAGTGCTCACACTCGTCGCGGCGCACGATGATCGCCTCGGTGGCGTTGATGTTCCCCTGGCAGCTCGCGAAGCGCGCGGCCTGCAGCATGGCCTCGATCTTCCAGCGCTCCACCTCGCGCGATTCATCGAAGTAGCGGATGCTGCGCCGGTTGCCGAGCGCCTCGAGGATCGGCACGTCGGGAACCTGGCTCGCAGGGGGTGCGGCGTCGTCGGCCATGGGGTCCTCCCGGGTCGGGGCGTGCGGTGCACGCACGTCGTTCCCCGACTGTACGCCCGGCCGGGGCTACCCCCCCAGGTATGCGGCCAGGCGGCGGAAGCTGCTCCGGAAGCCCAGTTCGGCGTTCTCGCCGCGGAACTCCTCGGGCACGTTGGTCTGCAGCACCGTCACCCGCGTGCGGCCGTCGCCGGTTCCCTCGAAGGAGATGGTGCAGCGGATGTCCGATCCGCCGTCGTAGAACGCCACGTACTCGGGCTCCACCACCTCGGCGAACGTGCCGGTCATGGGAACCTCGTGCTCGCCCACGCGCATCACCATGTTGAAGGCCCCCCCGGCCACCGGCTCGAGCTCCACGCTGTCGGGCGGGATCTCCACGCCCTCGGGCGCCCAGAAGTGGGGAATGGCCTCGGGGTCGGTGTACGCGGCGAAGACCCGCTCCGGCGGTGCGTCCACCTCGCACGAGATGGAGAAGTCCCCTCGGGGACCGAACTGGGCGTCGGGATCACTCATGGGCGGGCACGCTAGCGCGTCCGCTCAGGCGATCTCGTGGCCGATGCGCAGTTCCGCCACGTGTCCGCCCGGCCCGAAGGCGAGCGCCGTGACCGCCCCTCCCGCCTCATCGCCCGGGACGGTCAGTGCGTCGCGCGACGGCCCGGCGATCGCCTGCGGGAAGCGGCGCTGCACCATCGTCCGCGGCGTCCCCACCCCGGTGCCGTCCTTCAGGCGGATGCCGCGATCGGTGATGGCAATGCCCACGACGCGCCCCCCGGGTTCTGCCCAGCGCGTCACCGCGATGCCGGTCCACCGCAGGCGCACCAGCCGTCCGGTGGCGCCCTGCACCACGCGGCGATCGTCGGGGCGCCCCAGCACGCGCAGCACCTGGCCCTCGCTCATCCCCAATCGCACCCCGCCGGCGCCCACGCCCGGGTGAACCCGGTGGTCCGGCATGGCCGGTCCGAATGCCGTCTCGCCGGGTGCGAGTGAAGCGGCAGCGATGGGGGCGAGCCCGCGTGGCGTCATGCGGCGATCATCACCGACCGGTCCTGCGGGCCGGGCCCCACGGGTTCCGCCGGGACGGTCGGCCGGAACCGGCGGCTCAGTCGACGATCTCGAGCGGGTGCTGCACGCGGACGTCCGCCCCGAGGGCCGCGAGGTGGTTGCGTATCTGGATCGCGCAGCCGGGGTTTGCCACGGCCACCACGGGCGCGCCCGTGGCGATGATCGCCCGCGCCTTCTGCTCGCCCAGCGTGGCTGCCATGTCGGGCTCCAGCACGTTGTAGATGCCCCCGGCGCCGCAGCACCGCCCGCCGTCGCCCAGGTCCACCGGGGTGGCCCCCGCGGCCCGCAGCGTGCGGCGCACCTCCGGCCCGATGCCCTGGGCGTGCAGGTGGTGGCAGGCGTCGTGCACGGCGACCCGGCCCTCCACCGGCCGGCCCGGCGGGGCGTCGATCTCCACGGCGTCCCGCACCTTCGCCGCCACCGCGGCGGCGCGCGCAGCCCACTGCGCGTCGTCGGCCAGCAGGTGGCCGTACGTGCGCATGTGGGCGCTGCACCCGGCGCTGTCGGCCACGATCAGATCTGCCTGCTCCATCTCGGCGATCCGCGCCCGCGCCAGGGCACGGGCGGATTCCCGCTCACCGGCGTGGGCTGCCAGTGCACCGCAGCACCCTCCGCCCTGCGGCAGCACGGCGCGGTACCCGGCGCGCACCAGGGCGTCGAGCGTCGCCTGGTGCACGGGGCGGAATGCGATGTCCATGACGCACCCGGTGAGCAGCATGGCCACCGGGCCGTCGCCGGACGATTCCGGCAGCGGCTGGCGCATGCCCCGGATGGTCACGCGCGGGGCCGCGAACCTGATGCGGCGCGGCAGCAGGCGGTCCAGTCGGAGGGCCTGCGTGATGGCCAGGCCCCAGCCCATCAGGCGCGTGAGCCGCCGATGCCCGATAACCCCGCCGATCGCCAGCCGCCGCCCGGTGCGCTCGGCGGCGGGCCGGTTGGCCTCCACCTGCACGCGGGCGGCCTCGATCAGGCGGCCGTACGGCACCGACGACGGGCAGGCGGCCTCGCAGGCGCGGCATGCCAGGCACTCATCGGTGAACCGGGTGAAGTCGCCCTGCACCGGGGCGTCGCCCGCCTGCACCGCGCGCATCGCCGCGATGCGCCCGCGCGGGGACGATGTCTCCAGGCCGGTCACGCGGAAGGTGGGGCAGTGGGGAAGGCACAGGCCGCACTGCACGCAGGTGTTCAGGTCGTCGCGCTCCGGCGCCGGCACCCCGGGCGTCCACCCCGTGCTCATGCGGGCACCGCCTCGGCACCGGCGAAGCGGCCAGGGCACAGGATTCCCGCGGGGTCGAAGGCACCCTTGATGCGCCGCATGATGTCGGCACCCGGCGGCGGGGGCCCGAAGGGGTCGGCTCGAAGCGCATCGTCGCCGTCGATCACCTGGGCGTGGCCGCCGTGCAGCGCGGCCAGGTCGCGTACCGCCGCCACCTCCCCGGCGCTCGCGACCGCCACATGGCAGATACCCGTTCCGAGCCAGGCGTCGTAGTCCCGGCCATCCGCGGCAAGGCGCCGCGCCAGCGCGGGCAGCGCAACCGGCGGCACGCCCACTTGCACCAGCCCGGCGCCCACCGGGCCATGCGGCTCGCCGCCCGGCTGCATGCCCGGGGGTGCCACGACATCGTCCGGCACGCCGGTGAGGCACACGTGCAGCGCACCGGGCAAGGCCACGATGGCCGTGGGGCGGTGCAGGTCGGCGATCACCTGCTGTCCCAGCGCCAGCATGGCGGCGTCGTCGCCCGTCGCGTGGAACCACGTCTCGGCCATCGGCAGCGGCCACAGCCGCAACGTGGCCTGCACGATCACCCCGAGCGTGCCGAGCGACCCGGTGAGGAGCCGCGGCAGGTCGTACCCGGTCACGGTCTTCACCGTACGCCCGCCGCCCTTCACGATGCGGCCGTCACCGGTGGCCACCACCACCTCCAGAAGCGAGTCACGAATGGGGCCGTACCGCAGTCGGCGCCTGCCGCTGACCGCCGCGGCGAGCACCCCGCCCACCGTCGCGCCGGGCTCGGTCGGGGCCTGCGGCCACCCCTGGCGATGTTCGGCGGCGGCGCCCTGCACGTCCTGCACGGTCATGCCGCCCTCCACGGTGATGGTCATGTCGTCGGGCACGTGATCCACCAGCCGCGTGAGCCCGCGGGTGCTGATGACCTCGTCCGCTGTGAACGGGCGGCCGCGCCGCGCATGCAGACCGGCGCCGCGGATGTCCACCACACGGCCCGCCGTCGAGGCCTCGCGCAGGGTGGCGGCCATCTCCTCGCGCGTGGAGGGCGTCAGATCCACGTGCCCTCGGGTACCTGTGCGTCGGCCAGTCCCACCTCGCCGCAGCGCGTGCCGGTGGGAAGGACCTTGTCGGGGTTCATGCGCCCGGAGGGGTCGAAGGCCCGGCGCACGCAGGCCTGTGCCTCCAGGTCGTCGTGGTCGAACACCAGCGGCATGTACTCGCGCTTCTCCACGCCGATGCCGTGCTCGCCCGAGAGGGTTCCGCCCATGGCCACGCACGCGCGCACGATCTGGTCGCCCGCGCGCATGGCCCGCGCGGTCTCATCCGGATCGCTGCGGTCCAGCGCGATGATGGGGTGCAGGTTGCCGTCGCCGGCATGGAACACGTTGAGGCACATCACGCCCTCGCGCTCGGTGATCTCGCCGATGGCCTCCATGATCTCGACCAGCTTGGTGCGCGGCACCACGCAGTCGTGCAGGTAGTACGAGGGCTTCACCCGCGCGACGGCCCCGAAGGCCGTCTTGCGCGCCTTCCACAGCAGCGCGCGCTCGTCCTCGTCGCCGGCCACCCGCACCGTGCGCACCCCGTGTTCGCGCGCCACGCGCTCCACCACCGCGGTGGCCGTGGTCACCTCGGCCGCCGTGCCGTCCACCTCCACCAGCAGCAGTGCGGCGGCGTCGGTGGGCAGGCCGGCATGCACGAATTCCTCGACGGCCAGGGTCATGTTGCGGTCCATCATCTCCAGCGCCGCGGGGATGACCCCCTCGGCGATGACGCCCTGCACCACTGCGGAGGCATCGGCCACCGTGGTGAAGTCCAGCAGCATCGTGCGCACGTCGGGCGGCAGCGGGGTGAGCCGCAGCAGCACGCGCGTCACCACCCCAACGGTGCCCTCGGCACCCACCACCACGCCGCGCAGGTCATACCCCGGTGGGTCGGGGGCCACGCCCCCCAGCACCACCACCTCGCCGTCGGGGCGCACCATCTCCACGCCCA
>CAZPAT010000041.1:0-9646 GCA_964584485.1 uncultured Bifidobacterium sp. | reverse complement strand
GCGCCGGGATCTCGTCGGGCTCGTACAGATGCAGGTGATGCGGGCGCTCGACGCGGGTGCGGGTCCCATCCGCGTGGATCCGCTCGATGATGATGCGCATGTCGGCCTCACCGCGGGCGGGGTCTACGCGTTCGAACACCGCCTGGTGCATCAGCAGGTCGCGCGTATCCGGATCCACGGAATGGCCGGTGTCCAGCAGAACCCCGACGAGGTCCCCGATCACCGCGAAGTGCGGCATGGCGAGGTCGAAGATCATCTCGCCCCCGGGCCGGAGCGCGTCGTGGGCGGCGGCGAAGCACGCACGCCGGTCCTCTCCGGAATGCATCAGCTGCAGGCTGTTCATCGGGATCATCACCAGCCCGGCACCATGCACTGGAAGCGGACCCGTCATGGACCCGCGGACCGCCTGCACGCGGTCCGCCACACCGGCCGCGGCCGCCCGCTCGCGCAGTACCTCGAGCATCTCCGGGTCGGTGTCGACGGCCCACACATCGTGGCCCCGGGCGGCGACACGCAGGCTGATCCGCCCCGCCGCCGCCCCCAGGTCGCACACCGGACCGCCGAGCCGGTCGGCGTGTGCCTCCCAGAACCCGTCATCGTCGTGGTAGTGGCCGTGCTCGGCCATGAACCCGCGGGCCGGGGTGATGACCGCGCCCGCCATGTCAGCCGGCCTCCCAGAAGTCGCTCGCGGCGCCACGGGCCACGAGGTCCGCGCGGATCTGATGCATTGCGGTGTAGGTGGGCAGCACCTGCAGCGTGCCCCCGTGGGGGGTCGCCGCGAGTGCGTCGTCGAGGGCCCGGCCGGGATCCTCCTGCACGTGGAGGCGCTCCGGCGGTATCCCCGCGTACCGGAAGCGCAATGCGAGGTCATGCGCGCGCTCGCCCGTGGCGGTCAGGCGCCGGACGCGTGGCAGCAGGGGCTCCCAGTCGACGTCCCAGATCCAGGACACGTCGCGCCCGTCGGCGATGCGGTCGTTCAGCGCCACGAGCAGGTCATGATCGCCGGGATCGAGCAGCAGGGTGCGGACATTCTCATTCGCACCGGCGGGGTTCTTCGCCAGCATCAGCACGACGTCGCGATCACCCACGGCCACTCGCTCGGCGCGTCCGAATGCCGCGGGAACGCGGCTGATGGCCTCCGCAGCGGCGTCCCCGGGGATGCCCATCGCAATCGCCCCGGCGAGGGCGCCGGCCGCGTTCAGCACGTTGTGCAGTCCCGGCAGGGCGAGATCCAGGGTCACGCGGCCCCCCGGCGTGTCGATAACCGGCGTGGAGCCCGCGGTGCCCCGGAGCCCGGCATGCACCACCCGGACCGCCGGACGGGGACGCTGCCGCCCGCAGGAGGGGCATGACCACGCCCCGATGTGCCCCACCCACACGGCGGTGTACCCCAGGGGCTCCCCGCATGAGCGGCACCGGGTCGAGTCCGAGGCATGCGGGAGGGCCGTTGCCGTCGCCTCGGGGGCATCGATGCCGAACCACGTCACGTCGGCGCCTGCAGGGGCCAGGGATGCCACCAGCGGATCGTCCGCGCACAGGACGAGTCGCGTGGCGGCGGGAAGCGTGTCGATCATTCCCTGCCACCGCGCGGCGATGGCCTCGAGTTCGCCGTGCCGGTCCAACTGGTCGCGGAACAGGTTCATCAGCAGGAGGGCCCGGGGGTGCATGCGCGCGGCGACCGCGGGCAGTGCCGCCTCGTCCACCTCGAAGACGCCCCGGGTGTCCGCCCCGAGGGTGCCTCCCGCCTCCGCGAGCGTGGTTGCCACGCCGCTCAGGAGATTCGCGCCGGCGGCATTGGTGACCACGGGGGCGCCCCCGGTGCGCAGGGCGCCCGCGAGCAGGCGCGTGGTCGTGGTCTTCCCGTTCGTGGCCGAGACGAGCATCGAGCCGCCACCCATCCGTGCGGACAAGTGCTCGATCCCGTGGGGGTCGAGCCGCAGGAGCACGTGACCGGGCACGGCGGTTCCCCCGCCCCGGCCGAGCACCCGGGAGGCACGCCCTGTCGCGCGCGCCACGGCAGCCGCTGTACGCGCGCGGACGCTCACCCGGCGGTGGACACCGTTCCGTCGGGGTGACCGATCAGCACATCGGCGAGGACCAGCCGGAACAGGCCGTGGTCGAGGACGCCCGGCAGTGCCCGGACGCGTTCGGCGACGGCGGGCCAGTCCGCTCCCCCGGGAAGGTGCAGGTCCACCAGCGCCATCGCGTCATCGCTGTCCCGCTCGCGGCGGTCCGGTGCGAGGTCGTCGAGCTCGCGCATGACATCCGCGGCGGCGAAGGGCACGACGGCGATGGGGAGGACTCCCCAGTCGTCGAGGGCCGGCACGATCTTGGGCGCATCCACGAGCACCACGAAGCGGGCCGCGGCATGCGCCAGGACGCGCTCGCGCACCATGGCCCCGCCCGCGCCTTTCACGCACAGCCCCGCGGGATCCACGGCATCCGCGCCGTCGAAGGCCAGGTCGAGCGGCATCCCGGGGTCACCGAGCGGGATTCCCACGTCCGCGGCGACCAGCGCGCTCGCCTCAGAGGTGGGCACGCCCGTCACGCGGATGCCCTCGTCGGCGACGCGCTGCCCGAGCGCGCGGATTCCCGCCGTGGCGGCCCTGCCGGTGCCCAGCCCGACTCTCATCCCATCCCGCACGAGGGCCGCGCACGCGGTGCCGGCGGCCGCCCATGCGGCTTCCCTGTCGTTCGCCATGCCCGAAGCGTATGCGAGACTCGCGTGCATGGACCGGCACCCCGGCGGCATCATCCAGTTCGACACCCTGCTGGCCGGAATCCCGGGCATGACGGGCGTGCACGTGGTTCCCGGCGATCAGCCCGCGGTCATCGATTGCGGCACCCAGACCAGCGCCGCGACCGTCGGGGATGCCCTCGCCGCGGCGGGAATCGGCCCGGACGACCTGGCGTGGATCATCCTCACGCACGTGCACCTCGATCACTGCGGGGCGGCCGGCGATCTCGCGCGGGCGTTCCCGCGTGCGACCGTGGTGGTTCACCCGCGGGGCGCGCCCCATCTGGTGGATCCCGCCCGCCTCGTGGCGGGCACGCATGCACTCTTCGGTCGCCTCTCATCGGCCATCGGCGGCCTCGCCGCCATTCCGGTGGATCGCATCCGGGAGGCAGCGGACGGGGACCTGGTGCCGATCTCTCCCGGGCGCGCGCTGCGGGTGGTGTGGACGCCCGGGCACGCCCGGCACCACATGTCCCTGCTGGACGAGGTGGAGGGCGTCGTCTTCGCCGGGGATGCGGTGGGCGTGCAACTGGGCGGGGGCGAGGTGTATCCGAGCATTCCGCCGCCCGAGTACGACGTCGATGCCGCGCTCGCGAGCCTTGACGTGCTGGAGGGGCTCCGGCCCATGCACCTGTACGTGAGCCACTTCGGCCCGGTCGTCGATCCAGCGGAGGCCATCGACCTCGGCCGGCGCGCCCAGCGCGCGATGGGCGACGCGGCTCGGCGGGCCCATCGTGACGCGCCGGGCGATGCCAGCGCGCTGCAGGCGGCCGTGGACGCCGCGTGGCCCCCCACCGAAGCGCTGCGGACCCCCGACGCGCTCCTGCGCTGGACGGCCTTCAACTGGTTGGACAACAACCTCCTCGGCCTCCAGGGCATGGCCGAGCGCGAGGAGCGGCAGCGCGCATGAGGGTGCGCATCGAGGTGGCGGTGTTCACGGTGCGCGACGGGGGCCTCGAGGTGCTGCTTGGCCGGGTCGGCGGTGGCACCTGGACGCTTCCTGCCACCGGTCCCGCGGGGTCCGATGCGCTTGGTGCCGCCGCCGCCCGCGCCGTGAGCGATACGTCGGGGGTCCGCGACATCGCGATGGAGCAGCTCTACACCTTCGACCGGGGCGGGGAAGAGGTGGTGGTCGCGTACCTGGCGTTGATCGACGCCGGACGCCACCCCATCGCGCCGGGGCCGGACGTGGCGGAGGTCCGGTGGTTCGCGCACGACGACCTGCCATCCCTCGCCGAGGGCCAGGAGCAGGTGGTGGCCTACGGGCTGCAGCGCCTGCGCGCGAAGACCTCCTACGCCCCCGTGGCGGTCAACCTTCTTCCGGATCTCTTCACCCTGGGCGAGATGCAGGCGGTGTACGAAGTGCTGCTCGACCGGCGGCTGGACGCCCGGAACTTCCGGCGCGACGTCCTGCGCGCCGGGGTCGTCGAGGAATCCGGCGAGCTGCGGGCCGAGGGGCGCGGGCGCCCGGCGCGCCTCTACCGGTCGGCCGGCGGGCACTTCGCCGTGGACGCCCGCGAGCGGCGCGCTGCGCGCGCGCTGTCCTCGGGGGACGATCCGCCCGCCTGACCGGGCCCTTCGCCCCTGCGCGCGCCGGTGGCGCGCCGTGCGCGCTGATAACGTGGCCACGTACCGCAGGAAACCCGCCCGGAGGACCACGAATGGCGCATGACGACAAGGATGATTCCGGCCTGCCGGTGGTGTGGCCGTTCACCCTCGGGGCTCTCCTCATCGTCGTCGGCCTCGTGTGGTTCCAGATCGGCTTCGCGTTCGAGGACGTGGGCCGGGACCTGTGGCAGCACTACGGCGTGTTCTGGTTCGGGATCGTCGTCGGCCTCGCGCTGATCATCGGCGGGGGCATCTGGAACACCGTGCAGGGCCGTCGTCGCCGCGCTGCGCTGCAGTAGGCCGCGTACGGGGCGCCGCGGGAAGGCGTCATGAGCGCACCCCGCTGGCGAAGGGGTCGCCTGCTGGTCGCGGCCCCGCACCTGGATGACGACCCGAACTTCCGCCGGGCGGTGGTGCTGGTGCTGGAGCACGCCGAGGAGGGCGCGCTCGGAATCGTGCTGAACCAGCCGATGGAGGTGCGGGCGGCCGAGGCCCTCCCGGAGCCGCTGTCAACGGTGGTCCCGGACGGCGCGCCGGTCTTCCGGGGCGGTCCCGTGCAACCCGGCACGGTCATCGTGCTGGCGGACTTCGAGGACACCGGCGCGGCGGGCGGCATCACCTTCGGCACCGTGGGGATTCTCGACCCGGAATCCATCGAGGGCGGCCTCATGCCGGGCATGCGCAGCGCGCGCGCGTTCGGTGGCTACGCCGGATGGGGAGGCGGTCAGCTTGAGTCGGAGATCCGGCAGGACGCCTGGATCGACGTCGAGCCCGACGTCGCCGACGTCTTCACCGCGGAGCCCAAGGACCTCTGGCGCGAGGCCCTGACGCGCGCGGGGGCCTCGTATCGCCTCATGGCGACGGCGCCCGATGACCCCCTGCTGAACTGATCAGCGCCGCCTGACAGGCCCTACGAGAGCCGGTTGGCCTCCGCCATGCTCGCCAGCTTCTGCAGCGACTGGTGCTCCACCTGCCGGATCCGCTCGCGCGTGACGTTGAACATGCGGCCGAGCTCGTCGAGCGTGCGGGGCTTCTCGCCCCCCAGCCCGTACCGGAGCTCGAGCACCCGGCGCTCACGGTAGGAGAGCTGGTCGAGCACATCGCGCAGCGCCTCGTCGCGCAGCGCCTGCTCGGCCGCGACCTCCGGGGCGATGCTCGTCTCGTCGGCGAGGAAGCGCCCGAACTCGGACTCCTCGTCCTCGCCCACCGGCTTCTCCAGCGACACGATCGGCTGTGCGCTTCGCAGGATGTCCTCGACCTCGGATGCCGGGAGGCCGGCAACGGCGCCGATCTCCTCGGCGGTGGGCTCGCGCCCGAGCTGGCCGACCAGCGTGCGCTCGGCGCGACTGATCTGGTTCAGCTTCTCCACCACGTGGACCGGGATGCGGATGGTGCGGCCCTTGTCGGCCAGGGCGCGCGTGACGGCCTGCCGGATCCACCAGGTGGCATAGGTGGAGAACTTGAAGCCACGGCGCCAGTCGAACTTCTCCACCGCACGCACCAGCCCGAGGGTGCCCTCCTGGATCAGGTCCAGGAACGGCAGGCCGCGGCCCCGGTAGCCCTTTGCGATGGATACCACGAGGCGGAGGTTGGCCTCCACCATCTGCGTCTTCGCGGTCTGGTCACCGGCCTCGATCCGCTTGGCCAGGTCGACCTCCTGCGCCGCGGTGAGCAGCGGCACGCGGCCGATGTCCTTCAGGAACAGCTGCAGGGCGTCAGTGGTCTGCTCGACGGTGGCCTGGCGGCGCGGGCGATCGGCCTGCTCGGCGATCTCCGCCATGCGGGCTGCGGCCTCCGCCGGCTCGAGCAGCTCGATACCGGCCTCGTCGAGCTGCTGGTAGATGTCCTCTGCCAGCCCGGCGTCCACGCTGAGCAGGTCGAGCATGTCGGCGACGTCCTCGATCGAGAGGAAGCCCACCTCCTGCCCCCGCTGCAGCAGGGTCCGGAACTCACCGTGGTCGATGAGCTCCGCCAATTGCGTGAGTGAAGTCGTCATCGGTCTCCGATGGGGGTCGGGTCGTTGGCCATCCTAGATGCGATCGGGGTCCGCGCGAAAGATGGCGCGAGGCCGGGAATCGTGCTAGGCGACCTCGATCCTGACCGCGTTGATCCGCTGCTCCTCCACCGGACGGTCGTTCGCGCCCGTGGCGGTCGTGCCGATGGCCTCAACGACATCCTGCCCCGCCGTGACCCGGCCGAAGTTCGTGTGGTTGCCGTCGAGCCACGGCGTGGCCTCGGCCGTGACAATGAAGAACTGCGAACCGTTGGTGTTCGGGCCGGCGTTTGCCATCGCAAGGCTGCCTCGCACGAGCGGGTGGTCGTTGATCTCGTCGGCGAAGTTGTAGCCGGGCCCGCCGGTGCCGATGCCCTGCGGGCAGCCGCCCTGGATCATGAAGTCCGGGATGACGCGGTGGAAGATCAGGCCGTCGTAGTAGCCCTGCTCCGCCAGGCCGACGAAGTTCCCGACGGTCTGGGGCGACTCCGCGGCGAACAACTCGCAGCGGATCTCGCCGGCGGTCGTGTCGAACACGGCCGTGTAGGACTTCGACGGGTCTGCGGGCGGCGGCAACTCGGGCATGGGTGCTCCTGTTCGTGGACCCGCACAGGGTAGACCACGCGCGGCGGCCCTACCGCGCGGTGCACTGGGCGCCACGGGCATCGACGTATGCCTGCCAGCGCCCGGCGACCCCTGCGAACCCGGCATCCGGATACAGCGGATGCAGGTCGCGCAGGAGGGCCACGTGGTAGCAGTGGTAGTTGAGGTCGGCCAGGTACGAGCGCCACGGCCGCCCGGGCGTGAGCAGGCCGTAGTAGGACCACGACCCGCTGTCGTGGTGGGGGAGGAACCGCCGGAGCGATGCGGCGCCCTCATCGGCCAGCGCGCGGGCGAGAGCGGCCGCGGGGTTGTCGGAATCCGCCCCGGGTTCGGCACTGCTCCCGTCGGGGATCCGCGCGGCGGTGGCAGTGGAGCCCGGCACCTCCGTCTGGGTGGCCGAAAGACCGGTCGCGGTGCGGCGCAGTTCGATGAGGGTGACCATGAAGCCGTTCAGCGCTCCGCCCGTCCACGGCGCGCTTCCGGGGTACGCGCGCTCGGGGTACCACGTGCCGGGGCCCCCGCCATCCGGGTCGGGGACCTCCGATCGCACCCCGCCGTCATCGACCGGCACCGCGAATGCGCGCAGCAACCGTCCCGCCGCCTGCCGGTACCGCGGATCCCTGGTGGTGCGCCAGGCGCGGGCGAAGAGGGCCGCGCCGCGGGACTGCGCCATGGCCGACACCCCGGGACGCACGGCGTCCGGCTCACCGGGTACGTCGAAGTACTCGAGGGCGCCCCACGCCCCGTTGGGGTGCCCGCGGTCCACGATCATCGGCAGCATCGCGTCCGCCAGTTGCGCGGGGCTCCATGCGGTGTTGAGGTCACGCCACCGCCCCATGGTGGCGACCGGGTTCACCATGAACCCGTGGCCGCGCCGGTAGGTGAGGATGACGCCCTCGGGGTCGCGGGCGATCACCCGTGCGCCGGGTGCCTCGCGCGTGGCGTACCACCAGGCATTCACGCGCAGGGCGCGGCGGGCGGTGGCCCTGCGGCCCTCCGGCCGACCCGGGGCGGCGGCCGCCCGGGCGAAGTCCACCAGCCAGTCAAGATCGGCGCGCTCCTGCGAGCCCGGCGCGGCGGTGCGCCGGGCGTCCGTGATCATCGACCACGCCGCGCCGTCCGGCGGGAGCGCCTCGGCCGCGATTCCGATCGCGGGTGGCGGGTCATACGGCGCGAGGGCGGGCTCGGTCGGGGCATCCGGCGTGGCAGCGGGCTCCGGGGCCTGGGGGGGCGAGGTGACGGTTGGCGCGGCAGGCGTCGGGACCGCTGGGGCCGTGCGACCGGAGCGCGTGGGCTCGGTCCCCGGGGGATCGGCGACCGGCGGCGTGTCCTCCGACGAACGCCCGGGTGGAGTCGGTGGCACGGGCACCGGCACGGTCCCTGCCGATGGCGTGCGGGTCGCAGGGCGCGCGTCCGGGGGCTCCTGCACGTAGTCGGGCTCTGACGGGTCGCTGCGGGCCGCCCACTCATCGCTGGTGACTCCTCCCGACGTGTGCCGGGCAAGCGTCCACCCGAGGGCAACGGAGGCCGACAGGACCCCGACCAAGAGGGCGGCGGTCAGCACGGGTGATGTGGGGCGGCGGGGCATGCGTGGGGTGCGCCCTGACCCTAGACGCCCCAGCCGGACGCGGCGGCTATGCTGCGCCCCCGTGTCAGCGCCCGCCCCGTCCTTCCAGCAGATCATCCTCGACCTGCACGCGTACTGGGCGTCGCGTGGCTGCTCGCTCATGCACCCGTACCACACGGAGGTGGGGGCGGGCACATTCAACCCCGCCACGCTGCTGCGCAGCCTCGGGCCCGACCCCTGGCGGGTGGCGTACGTGGAGCCCTCCATCCGTCCGACGGACGGGCGGTATGGCGAGAACCCCTTCCGCCTCCAGCACTACTTCCAGTACCAGGTGATCCTGAAGCCCTCGCCAGAGGACGTGCAGGACCTCTACCTCGGCTCGCTCACCGCGCTTGGGCTCGACCCCGCGGTGCATGACGTGCGGTTCGTCGAGGATGACTGGGAAGGCCCCACGCTCGGCGCGTGGGGCCTCGGCTGGGAGGTATGGCTCGATGGCATGGAGATCACCCAGTTCACGTACTTCCAGCAGGCCGGGGGCATCGACCTGGCGCCCATCCCGGTCGAGTTGACGTACGGGCTCGAGCGGATCGCGATGTACCTCCAGGGGGTGCGTTCCGTCTACGACCTGGAGTGGGCCCCGGGGGTCACGTACGGCGACGTCTACCGCGAGAACGAGCGGCAGTGGAGCGCGTTCAACTTCGAGGTGGCCGATGTGGACACCCTGTTCCGCCAGTTCGACGATCACGAGCGCGAGTGCGCGCGATGCCTGGATGCCGGACTCGTGCTGCCGGCATATGACCAGGTGCTCAAGTGCTCGCACGCGTTCAACCTGCTCGATGCCCGCGGGGTGATCAGCGTCACCGAGCGGGGTGCCTACATATGGCGCGTCCGCGCCCTCGCCGCGCGGTGCGCCGAGGACTGGCTCGCCTCGACGGCACCGCCGGCCGATGCGGAGGCCGCCGGTGCCTGACCTGCTGATCGAGATCGGCTGCGAGGAGCTTCCGTCGAGCGCGTGTCGTGAGGCCATCGCGCAGGCGCCCGGCCTGCTGGTCGCGGCCCTCGCCGACCTGCACCTGGCTGCCACGGGGGCGCCCTGCGCGTGGGTGGCTCCCCGCCGCATCGCGGTCTCCTGCGAGGG
>CAZPAT010000040.1:0-10073 GCA_964584485.1 uncultured Bifidobacterium sp. | reverse complement strand
CACCGTGAGCTTTGAGCAACTGGTCCACATGATGGTGGACGCCGACCTCGAGCGGCTGGACGGCACGAAGGGCTGACTAGCCCCCGGGGCGGTTGTCGCGGTACCAGGCCACGGTGCGCCGGACTCCCTCGTCGAACCCTATCTCCTCAGGCGCGGGCATGAGCGCACGCAGGCGGGACACATCCACGGCCCGCCGCGGCACCCCGACGGGCATGGCGTCGTCCCAGGTGATGCTGCCCGAATAGCCGGTTGCCGCCGCGATGGTGGCGGCGATCTCCCCCATGGTGCGCTCGGTGCCCGACGCCACATTCAGCAGTGCCGGGGCGTCGTCGGCATCCAGCACGGCCACCACGGCCGTGGCGGCGTCCTCGGAGTACATGACGTCCCGCGTGGTGCCGGGGTTGCCCCAGACGGCCACCTCATCGTCGTCGGCGTCCGCGGCGGCGGTGAAGCGGGCGATCAGCGCCGGCACCACATGCGCAGCCGTCCCTTCGAATCGGTCGCGGGGCCCGAAGAGGTTCGTCAGCACGGCCACGCGCGCATCCACGCCGGCGTCGCGGCGCAGGGCATCGGCGCCGGCGATCAGCAGCCGGTGCGCGGAGGCGTACCCGTGCTCCCCCGGGTGCACATCACCGGCCAGCAGGTCGTCCTCCATCAGGGGCAGCCGGGCGAAGGGGAATGCGTAGGCCGATGTGGACCCACCGATCACCAGGCGCTCCGGCGGGAACGCCGCGCATGCGCTGATCACGTTCAGTCCCATCCGGCTGTTGAGCACCAGGCCATCGAGCTGGTGCCCCATGTTTCCGGCCAGGCCGCGCACATGGCCCGCCAGGTGAATCACCCGGCCCGGGCGGTGCTCCCGAAACCAGTCGAGGACGCCCGGGCCCTCCAGCAGGTCCAGCTCAGCCCGGCGCGGTGCGAGCACCGCACCGCTGCGGCCGCGCGTATTGAGGTGCTCCACCACCGCGGAGCCCAGCAGCCCGCCGCCCCCGGTGACGAGCAGCGCCTGGCTCACGGGGCCGGGGCGTCCCCCGCGGTTACGGCCGTCACCCGCACGCCGCCGGCCCCGGCGGTACCCGGATCCCAGGCGCCCTCCATCGCCACCAGCCCCAGCCCCGCTCGTGCGGGATACGCGTGGAATCCGAGGGCGGGCTCCAGGTGGTGATGCGGATGTCCGTCGGCGTCATCCACCCATACTCCGATCTCAAACCACCCGATGTGCAGCGGCAGGTGCTCGATGGTGAAGGTGACCTCACGGGCGCCGTCCACGCCATCCACCACCAGCCCCTCGGCGGCGGTATCGGTCTCGAAGATGACCGTGGCGTCGTCCAGGTGCATCCGGAAGCCGGCGACGATGTCGTGGTCGATCGGCTCCGCCGCCTCCAGCGCCAGGTGCAGGGTGACGCGGTCGCCCGACACGAAGCGGTGGTCCTCCCCATCCGGGCCCGACAGCCAGGCGCGCCGGATGACCACGCGCCCATCGCCCCAGCCGTCCACGCCGTCCAGCGCGGGCGCTGGTGCCCCTTCGGCCATCGCCGTTCCGTCGGGCATGTCCTCGTCGAGGGCCGCGTCCACCGGTGGCAGATCGCGCGCCGCCAGCAGGCGGTGGTAGGCCGGCATCACGTCGGCGGGGTCGCCGTCGGCAAGCATGAGGCCGTCGTCCAGCAGGATCGCCCGGTTGCATACCTTCATCACACTGACTGCATCGTGCGAGACGAACACGATCGTGCCACCGGCATCGGCGAATGACTGGATGTGGTCCATGCACTTGGCCTGGAACCGCTCATCACCCACCGCCAGCACCTCATCCAGCAGCAGGATGTCGGGGGTCACGTGCGCTGCCACGGCGAAGGCCAGGCGCAGCTGCATGCCGCTGGAGTAAGTGCGCACCGGCATGTCGATGTACTCGGGAATCTCCGCGAAGGCCACAATGCTGTCGAAGCGGTCGTCGATCTCCTGGGTGCTCAGCCCATGGATCGTGCCGTTCATGTACACGTTCTCGCGCCCGGTGAAGTCGGGGTGGAATCCGGCGCCCAGCTCCAGCATGGACGCCACGCTTCCGCGCACCTCCACATCACCCTGCTGCGGCGGCATGATCCCGGCGATCAGCTTGAGCATGGTGCTCTTGCCGGACCCGTTGCGGCCCACCACGCCCAGGCGGTCGCCGGGCTTGATGTCCAGGTCCACGTCGCGCAGGGCGTAGCGCTCGGTGTACTCACCGCGCTTGCCGCGCACCAGCACTTCCTTCAGCGTGCGGTTGCGGTCGTGGTACACGCGGAAGGTGCGCGTCACACCTCGCATCCGGATGGCGCCGGGCTGCAGGTCCGTGCCGCTCACAGTTCCACCGCCATCTCGCGCTTCAGCCGGCGGAAGCCCCATAGGCCCACGCCAATGAGCACCACCGCCGCCACTGCGGTGTAGATCAGGTCGCCCGCGGTGGGCCATCGGCCCCAGAACAGGGCGTCCTGAAGGGCGATGGTGCCGGGTGCGATGGGATTCCCCCAGTGCAGCGCGCCCAGCACCCACTCCTGCGACACCGTCCCCTGCACCGTCGAGAACGTCCAGAAGATGGGTGTGAGGAAGAACCACGGCAGCGCGATGGCCGCGAGGATGTGCTCGATGTCGCGGAAGTACACGTTCAGCCCGGCAAGCAGCAGCCCCAGACCCAGGGTCATGCCGAAGATCAGCACGATGATGACCGGAACCATCACGATGGGCACCCATGAGCCCTGCGGAAAGATGAGGCACAGCGGCACGGCGATCACCAGCATTGCTATGGCCGTCAGCGTGTTGGCGGTGATGGTGGAGAAGGGCACGATCTCCCGCGGGAACCGCACCTTGGTCACCAGCGTGGCGTTCTGCGTGATGCTGCTGCTCGCCACCTGTATGCCGCTGAAGAACACCGCCCAGGCGGTCATTCCCACGAACATGAACAGCGCGTAGTTGGGGATGGGCGTTCCGAACAGGAACTTGAACACCACCCAGTAGGCACCCACCATGATGAGCGGGGTCACCAAGGTCCACATGAGGCCTAGCACCGAGCCCTTGTAGCGCTGCCGGGTGGCGCGCACGGTGAGGTTCCGGAACAGCGGCCAGGCCTGGGTGCCGCGGCGCATCGCGCCCTCGCCGCGCCCGGTGTCGTCCTGCGCTTCGGTGATTGTGGTTGCCAGGGGTTCCTCCATCATGGCGCCAGACGTGATCGTAGCCGCCCCTCTGTTCTGCGGGCATCACTGGTTAGGCTTGGCGACGCCGTAGACTCCGCTCGCGGGCCGCCCCGGAGAAGAAAGGGAACCTGATGCGCCCGAACCGATTGCGGCACCAGGGAATTCGCGCTGCAGCCCTTCACGCGCACAACTCCGCGACCATTGAGGATTGCCCAGAAGGCGCGCGTGTGACATGCCCGCCCGACCAGTGGTCATACGCTGCCCACGTCGTCCTCAGCGACCTGCTGGGCGACTCGATCGATGTGGACGTGGTTGTACGTCTGGCGATCGAGGTTGAAGAGGGGTCGCTGGGAGTGGGACTGATCGACTCGGCGCTCCAGACGTATCGCGGCCCGGAGCTTGTTGTCGGAAAGACCGAATCCGAGTGGGTCGAGCTGTCCGTTCCACCGGGTGCGTTCGCGCTGATGACCCGGAATGTCGATGGCAGTGGTACGCCAACGCGGTTCCGAATCCGCGAGTTCGAAACCCTTGACCTGTCCGATGAATCGGCTCGCGCCGAGTACTATTGGGGTCCGGGTTTCGAAACCCTCCAACTCCCGCCGACCCATGGCGCCCTATCCGGCCATGGCGAACCGGGTCTTGGGCCCCCTGTGCGGATCGCCGTCGTCCCTCCGTCGGGCCTTGGCTGCGCTCTGGGCCTTCCCATTCATCTCCCGGATGAGTCCAGCGCGCTCCTGCGAGATCCTCTCACGTGGAAGATGGATCCTGATGATGCCCGGGTCCTGTCTCAGATTTACCGCGCTCTCCAGCCGCGGCGACATCTCGAGATCGGGACATGGGAGGGCTTCGGCGTCGTGACGTGCGTAGACGCATCGCCTGATGTCGAGATTACGACGATCAATCTCCCGGATGGCGAAGTCTCATCAAGCGGCACGCCCTCCTATCCCGGTGCGGGTGGCCCAACTGATGCGGGGAGTTCAATCGGCCGTCTCTACCGGCAGGCTGGTCTTGGGAGCCAAGTGAGACAGATTCTGGCTGACAGTACGGCGTGGACGCCGGATGTTCCGGAAGGCCACTTCGACTCCGTGCTTGTGGACGGTGGGCACTCCACCGCTGTGGTCGCGTCCGATTCGTTGCTTGCGGCTCGACTCGTGAGACCAGGCGGGTTGGTGCTGTGGCACGACTTCTGCCCCCTCGAGCGAGTGCTTCGCCAGAGTGATGCCAGCCGCGGTGTGGTCCGAGCGATTTCCGAGGGCCTGCCCCGATGGGGATCGGAATTCGATCGCATGATCTGGGTGCGCCCCTCCTATGTCCTCATCGGAAGGCGCGCGTCCTAGTTCCTTGGTGTCCCCGTCGCTCCCGTACCGCCCCTCTCCACAACAGGGATACCGGGGGGTGGGCTGGTATAAGGTGACGCGGGCTTTTCCCCTGCCCGGCAGCGGTCCCCGGACTCCTCGCGGAAAGGAACCATGGCACTCGACACCAGCGCCCCTGTCCTCGTCGCCGGCGGCGGCGGCTTCATCGGCGGAGCCCTCGCAGCCGAACTGCTGAAGCGCGGCTTCAGCGACGTGCGCGTGGCCGACGTCAAGCCGGTCGACCGCTGGTACCAGGTGCACGACGCGGCGGACAACCGCGTACTCGACCTCAGCGAGAAGGCCGATGCCTACGAGGCCGCCGAGGGCCGCCAGTACATCTTCAACCTGGCCGCCGACATGGGCGGCATGGGATTCATCGAGAACAACAAGGCCGCCTGCATGCTGTCGGTGCTGCCCACCACCTTCATGCTTATGGCGGCGCGTGACCAAGGCGCCGAGCGCCTGTTCTACGCCTCCAGCGCGTGCGTGTACCCGGGGGAGCGTCAGGACAGCCCGGAGATCGTGGCGCTGCGCGAGGCCGAGGCCTACCCCGCCGACCCCGAGGACGGCTACGGCTGGGAGAAGCTGTTCGGCGAGCGCATGGCCCGTCACTTCAGCGAGGACTACGCGCTGAAGTCGAGGATTGCCCGGTACCACAACGTCTACGGGCCCTACGGCACATGGGACGGCGGCCGCGAGAAGGCGCCCGCCGCCATCTGCCGCAAGGTGGCTGACGCCGTGCTGAGCGGCACCGGCCGCATCGAGATCTGGGGCGACGGCCAGCAGACACGCTCCTTCATGTACATCGATGATTGCGTCGAGGGCACGCTGCGGCTCACGGCAAGCGATGTCGAGGAGCCGCTCAACATCGGCTCGAGTGAGCTCGTCACCATCAACCAGCTGGTGGACATCGTCGAGGGCTTCGAGGGCGTCACCCTCGAGCGCGACTACAAGCTGGACGCCCCGCAGGGCGTGCGCGGCCGCAACAGCGACAACGCGCTGATTCAGGAGAAGCTGGGCTGGGAGCCCTCCATCCCGCTGCGCGAGGGCATGCGCAAGACCTACGACTGGATCAAGCAGCAGATGCTGGAGAAGCGCGGCGCCGGGGTGAGCGCGTGAGGGTGGTGGTCGCGGGGCTCGGCAAGCTGGGCCTGCCGATGGCGGCCGTGTTCGCCGAGTCGGGCCACGAGGTGGTGGGCGTCGATCCCGTGCAGCCCACCGTGGACGCCCTCAACGAGGGCCGCGTGCTCATCGACGAGCCGGGCCTGCCTGAGATGATCGCCGCCAACCGCGAGCGCATCAGCGCCACCACCGACTACGCCGAGGCCATCCCCGGCGCGGAGATGACCTTCATCATCGTGCCCACCCCCAGTGGTGACGATGGCGCGTTCATCAACGACTACGTGGTGACCGCGCTCGAGCAGATCGGCGCGGTGCTGCGCGACAACCCGCAGCCGCATCTGGTGGCGGTGACCAGCACGGTGATGCCGGGCGCGACTGCGGCCGTGCTTGCCCCGGCGTTCGAGCAGGCGCTCGGGCGCCCCCTCGGCGAGGGTGTGTCGCTCTGCTACTCGCCGGAGTTCATCGCGCTCGGCAGCGTCATCCGCGACCTGCAGACCCCCGACTTCGTGCTGATTGGCGCCGATGACGAGGCCGAGGGCCAGCGGCTCGCCGACTTCTATCTCGGCATTGGAGGCGGCCGCGACGTGCCGGTGCAGGTGATGAACTGGGTGAACGCCGAACTCGCCAAGATCTCCGTGAACTCGTTCGTCACCATGAAGATCACCTACGCCAACATGCTGGCCGGCATCTGCGAGGGCCTGCCGGGTGGCGATGTGGACGTGGTGACCCAGGCGATCGGCCTGGACACCCGCATCGGTCGGCGCTACCTGAAGGGCGGCCCGCCCTTCGGCGGCCCATGCTTCCCGCGCGACAACCGCGCACTCGGCGTGGCCGCCGAGGCCGTGGGCGCGCCGTGGGACCTGGCCGCGGCCACCGACCGCATGAACGACGGCCTGGCCGAGCGCATCGCCGACGCGGTCACCCAGGCCACCTCCGAGGGCGACACCGTGGCCGTGCTGGGCCTTGCCTACAAGGACAACACCCCCGTGGTGGAGGAGAGCGCCGGCGCCAAGGTGGCGGCGGCGCTTGCCGCGCGCGGGCGCACCGTCGTGGTGCACGACCCCATTGCAGACGCCTCGCACAGTCGCATCCTCGCGGGAGTGGATTTCAGCCAGGCCGACGACGTGCAGGCGGCGGTCGCCGATGCCGCAGCCATCGTGGTGGTCGGGGATGACCCCGCATACGATGGGCTTCCCTCCCTCTCGTTCCGTGAGGGTGCATCCATCTTCGACGCGTGGCGACGGCTTGCCGGTGCCGCGCTGCCCGGTGGAGTGTCGTACGTGCCGCTCGGCATCTGCGAGCCGGGCGCCACCGTCTCGCTTGGGTAGCCATCCATGTCGTCGGCCGGGACTCCGGTCATGATTGATCTCTCGACTGTTGCCTTGGGCGACGGAGCACTTGTGCGGAGGACGGCCACCGGGTGGCTGCTGTCCTCCATTCGCCCTCAGTGGTGGTACGTCGCCAACTGGCCGCTTGACCGCAAACTTGCGGCAGGCGAATCGGTTCAGGTGGAGGCTGATGTTCGCGCCGGGGAGGTGGGATTTTCATTCCTCCGCGAGTACGAGTCCCAGCCGTGGTCGGAGCACGTGGCAGGTCCTGGAAATGTGACCGCGCTTCTTTGCGTCTCTGCCGGTGATCCGGTTCCGCAACGGATTCTTCTGCGCTCGTGTGCGTCTGACGACCGTCCGGCGGTTGTGGAGGTGCGGTCCATCCGGCTACCGAGCGCTGGTTAAGCGATTACAGCCGCTGTTGCGGGCCCCAGACCGCCTGCTCGTCGGCTCTGCGCTTCAGCACGAGCCGAATTGCCGATACCTCTGTGCCGAGCATTCCCTCTTCGAGCGATCTGGGCACGCCGGCGGGCCTCAGAAGTGGCCATGCGTAGATCGTGGCCGCCGACACGCCGAGGACGGGCCGTCCGGGCATCAGGAACCGCGCCACACCGTTGGGGGTGTCAGGCGCGGTCCGGAGCATTTCGCCGTCTCGCGACACGGCAAGAATCCGTACTGCTACATCGGCGTCTAGGCGCCGGTAGTCAATTTCCGAGAGGCCCCCGGTGCCGCCTCGTATTCGTTTGACGTCTGCCCTTTTTCTCCGAGGCCCTCTGTCCAGCTATTTCGCCGCAGAAGGGGGTCAAATCCCACTGCCTCGAGGCCCAGGGAGAATGCATTGACGCCCTCACTGAGCCTACCGCTGCATCTGACCGCGATCAGCGTGGATTGCTCTCCTCGGAACGCAGCGGTCGTGTTGAGAAGCGAGGCGAGGCTCGGGGCGTCATGGGCTGTCACGGGGGGCCCGTTTCTGCTGCGGGCCGGCCGATGGATACCTTTCTAAGTAGCGCCCCGAGCCGTCGATCGTCGCTGGAGGCCCCTGCATCGCATGGCGACATCATGTGGCTCAAGGCGATCGTGAACGAGATCACGGCATCGGCTGCTGCACCGCGCGGCAACTCCACGTAGTGCCCGTGGCGACGGGACCGGTGCAGCCGGACCTCCTTGCCATCAATGCGAGCGGTGACGGACTGGCGCCTCGGGTCGAAGGCGTGCAGATCGAGGTACACCTTCGTGCCCGCAGGCAGGTCGCCCCGCGCGCGTATGCGCCATGTGGCGTCCTCGGCCGACATCCACACCCCGGTATCCTCGGCCCAGTGCCATCCGTCCCGAAGGCACACCAGGTCTGCCGACCCACGGGCGATTGAGAGCGCCTCGCCCATGCCGTGGGCAGGCAGCACATCAACGACCGCCCGCACCTGCACCAGCTCTCCCTGCTTGGTGGGGGAGTCCACGCCGCGAACGCAGAGCCGCACGCAGCCATCGGCGCCGGGCTCGGGCAGGTCGACGAAGCACAGGCGCGGGCGATCAGTAGGTACATCGTGGATGCGCGTGGTGACCGAGCCCGCACCGGTCGCCTCAATCTCCACTGCCTGCCCGGTGCGGGCCGGGTGGCCCAGGAGTTCCAGTCCCACCTCGTCGCGCGCAATCGCGGACGGGAGCCGAAGCGCCCCGCCGTGGTCAATCGCCCACACGCCATCGGCGTCGCTCCTCGCCCACCACCCCTCCAGTAGGCGCTCGCCCGACGTGCCTGCGGCAACGGCCAGAGTGCCGTTGTCCATGTCGTCCTGCGTCGGGTCCCCGGGCTGCATCAGCACCAAGGCCTCGAACCGGAACCAGGGATCGGACCCACCGCTTATCCGCGGGCGATAGGGCGATCCGTCCACCGGGCGGATGTCGAAGTCCAGCACGTGGTCGTGGGTGGCTCCAAGGCGCGCAGGGGCGTGGAACGACAATTGCCTTTCCAATTGGCGCATCTGCTCGTCCAGCAGCACCTCACCGTCCAGCGCTGCCGTCGCGTGGATGTCGGTGGGGTGGGCCTCCTCGGTGCCGGCCCAGGAGGTCAGCTCCAGCGCGGCGTGCGCCGCCTCACCCGTGTCCGCAGCGGTGCGGAAGTGCACGCGGGCGGTCTCATCGCCTGACACCAGCACGCCATCCTCGTCGATCGACTCCCAGCCCGTGCCCAGTCCGCCGATGCCCTCGCGCTGCTCCGTGTTCAGCACGTGCCCCGGCGCCACGCCCGGGGTCACCAGCGGCGGGTCGGCGATCCGGCTGTGGAAGATCAGGCTGCGCAGGGCATCCCGCGTCGATGCACTATCGGGGCCGTCAGCGCGCAGTTCCGCCGGCTGCACGCGGGTATGGAACGTGCCGTACGAGAGGTTGAAGGTGCGGTGCGCCCACTTCTCCCACACGCCGCTGATGGCGTTGATCACGAGGATCTTCGGCTCGGGCGATCGCTGTCGCAGCAGCCGCACGGCCTGCTCCGCGCGCGCGACCAGGTCCTCGGCGGCGGCGTAGTCCACCGCCACCGGTCCGGCGGAGGCATCCACGCCCAGGTCGATCACCACCACATCGGCCTCGCGCGCGGCGTCATCGTCGTTCAGCAGGGGGCCCGGGCATTCGAGGTCCGTGCAGGCACGCCCCAGCATCTCGCGGGTGGAGCCATTCAGGCCCACGTACCCCACCCGTGGACGGGGCCACTGTCCGATCACCGGATCGAGGGCGAAGGGCAGTACGTGCCGGGCGTCGTACCCCAGCACCGATATCTGCTCGCGGGTGTCCGAGGTGATGAGGGGGCCTGCCTGCCCGCCGCCCCGCGCCGCCGCGGCCCGAAGCCGGGGCCGCGGATCCACGCGGGTCAGCCGAATCTCCGGGATCTCCTCGCCTGCGAACCCCCAGGTATCGGCCTGTGCAGGGAGTTCGCTGTGGCGCACGCCGTAGACGAACCGCCCGAGGTCGTTGCCCGTGGGCTGCGCGTTCATCAGCCGCGTGAGGGTGCGGTTGTGGTTGGTGTGGTAGCCCGCGATGTCCGGGTAGAGCGTGCCGATCCCGCCGATGCGGTTGTGCACCCGGCGCCACAGGTTGGAGTCCACGTGCCAGCCGTG
>CAZPAT010000039.1:0-10102 GCA_964584485.1 uncultured Bifidobacterium sp. | reverse complement strand
CGGATCCCCCCGTGTTCTGTGCCTCAACGATGAATCGGACGACATAGTCGGCATCAGTCTTGTCCATGCGTGCGACCACCGCGCCATCATCAGCGACGAGCACAGGCGGTTCAGGCGGAGCGGGTGGAGATGGCAGGGGTCGTACGGTCACGGCATCGCTGGGATCGGAGTCCGCCTGGCCATGGGCGATTGCAATCAGCTCGTACACCACGCCGTTGCTCAGTCCGGTGACAGTGCACGACCCGCCCGCTGACTCCGGCACGTGGCACCCACCGATCTCGGAGCCGCGCGTACTCACCGAATAGTCGGTGCCCACGGTGGCACCCGGCGTTACGGTGGCGACTGCCGACGCATTGCCCGCGCTGGCAGCGAGGCCGGGTCGAGTGGGGTGAATCGGCGCAGCCGTTCCCGGCGGATACGCGTCGGTATCGAAATCCCACGTGCCCAGAACCACGGCCTTGACCTGCTGGCTGGCCTCAAGGCTGACCACCCACGTGCCCGAAAGGGGCGTACCGGTGGAGTCGGCGTAGGGAATTCTGAAATCTATTGTTGGGGAGTCTTTGCAGCTGTCATGCACGGGGAGCGATATGACGCTCGATCCGTCGCGCTGGAACAGGAGGTCCTTCACCAGGCCGCAACTCGCCTGATTGTCGATTTGCAGCTTCACCGTCGTATTCCAGTTGTTCTCATCCTGCTGCGGATCTCCCCGCCCGGCGCCCAGCAGACAGGCGCCGAATGCCACCTGCCCCTCTCCGAGGCCGTTCGGATAGGGGAAGCCCGGTGACGGATACGCACAGCCGACCGTGGCATCGGCTGTGAAGTTCAGGGTGTATTGCGATTTTCCCCACTGCTGATGCGGGTAGTTCGGGTACCCCTCCGCTTCGTGGTCCGACTGAGCCCGCTCGAAGGACTTGATCGATTTCTCGGAAAGCGCGGCACTCGCCGGGGCGGGCACGACCGTGCCGATCAGGACGGCACCCGCACACGCCGCCACCAAGCTGGCCAGCGCTCGGCCGCCTGCGCCAAACGCAGCCGCGCGGCCCCGTATGCCTCGGGGCACGCTGCCGTGCTGATGACGCCGACCTGCTTCGGGGGAGTTCTTGTCTGACACCTCGTCAACGCTACTTGATCCTGGCGATGCGCGCAGTCGTTGCGCGCTAACCCAACACCCAGAGCCCGGCCATAGCAGCTGTGATTGCCAGTGCGAGTGCCACAACCGGCCAGGGCCCATCACCAGGACGAAGCTCTGGTTGGAGAATGGGTTCGCATACGAAAGGCATGCCGAGGTACCGAGAAGCGCGATCAACGGGAGCGCCGACACCTCGAGTGACGCGGCGACGTCGATGATGACCGGCGTGAGGATTGTCACCGCAGCAGCTGTCGTGACCATGGCCGCGAGCACGACCGCGACGATGGCGATGGTGACCGCAAGCGCAAGGGTTGACGCCGCGCCAAGGCGCGCCACCCCGTCGGCGATCTTTCCGGCCAGCCCGCTGTAGGTAACGCTCAACGCCTGGAGGAGGATCCTGGGCGAGTAGAGGCGCCCGCGCGCACCGCACGGCTGAACAACGCGGTCCCGCCTACCCCTGCGACCACTCCTGCTTCGGGCCCGGGATCTTCAGCGTGACTGCGCCCTGGGCGAGGACGCCGCCCTCATCAACCGCCTGGAAGGTAAGGCGCCACTTGCCCCGGGCATTGCGCGGGAAGGCCCGGCACTGCCACACCTCGGTGCTGTCCCACCTGCACGCCCCGATCACCTTCGTTGAGGATCCGGAGAGATTTGCCCGCAGCTGGTAGAGCGCAGGCTGGTTGATCTTGGTGCCCTCGGCAACGCAGATGAAGTGGAGGCTGTTGAAACCTGAGCGCCTCTCGCACTCGATCCGGGCCGAGCCCCCGACCGATGGATCGCCGAACGGCGGAGCAACGGTGATGTTCTCCACCTGGCGGGCGATGATCTTCTGTGCCGCGGTATAGGCGGTGGTAGTCACCGTCCACTGGCCACGGGTGAGGTCCACGGCGCACTGGTAGGCGCCGGCGGCGATCCGGCAGTCGTCGCGGAGCGTCTGCGAGGTGGTGGTGGATGTCGCGAGGCGCTGGGCGACCATGGTCACCGCAGAGGTCTTCGGTGGCGTGTTCCCACGGGCGTCACACACCTGGGAGTCACCATCCCACGGGGCGCATGTGAACACGTAGGACCCACCCGCGCCCGGAAGGGCAGACCCGCTTCCGAACTCCGGTGCATTGATGGTGACGGTGCGCTCGTCACGCGCGAGTAAATCACGGCCGTTCTTGGCCTCGGTCACCAGGTCCCACTGGCCGTAGTCCAGCCCGATCGAGCATCCGTATGTGGTGGCCGAGGGGTATGAACACGCGGCGGTGCGGTTGGGCCGCCCAGCGGTCTGCGTGAGCTCGTCCGTGGCCGTGGCACGCTGGACAATCCCGGTGGCCCGGCTGGGGCGGACACCGGCGCTTGCGCACGAGCGGCGCTCGTCAGAGCACTCCACCGAGATCGAGCCGTCGCGACCCTCGAACGACGGAGGCCGGACCATGATGAGCTCCTGCTTCTGCACCAATCCCACGGTGCCCTGCGCCTGCGTGGTGAACATCCACTCCCCGTATGAGGGGAGGGTCATGTCGCAGCCGAACGGCATACGACCGTCAGTGGGTGATCCGATTGTGCAGCGCGCGGTGACGGCGATCTGCCCCGGGGCCACCCGTTTCGGGCTGGCCACCTGCGAGGCGCTCGCTGCGCCATCGGGCAGCTGGCCGTCGGTGGAGCACTTCAGCAGCACCGCGCTGCAGCGGGTGGCCGCCACGCCTGTGAACGGCGGAAGCGGGGTCGCGAGATCCGACGCCGCAGATGGACCGGACATCTGGCCAAACTCATCTTTCGCCACGGCGGTGACGCGCACCGGGATCCCGTTCGTCAGATCCGTCACGGTGCAATGCCGGGGATCACCGGGGGCGGCAAGCGGGGCATCAGCCACTGTGCACTCCTGCGGGCCATCAACCGTGGTGACGATGTACTCCTTGGCCGTGCCGGCCTGGGAAGCATCGGGGGGCTCGACATGCGCCGTCACCGACCGGTCGCCCGCGGCCAGCGCGGCAATCACCGGGGGCGCCGGTGGCGCAGGGAGTGGCCGCACTTCAAACGCCGTGGGGCCTGATTCGGCAAGGCCGTCGGCCGAGCTTGCGATCGCCTCTCCCCGGTAGGTCGCGCCGTTCGACAACCCCTCGATGGTGCAGGTACCGCCCGCAGCATCCGGGACGGTGCACGACGGACCGTCATGGTCGCCCGCGGTGGCGTAGGCGATGTAGCGAGCCCCTGCGGGCGAGCCCGGCGCAATTGTGATCCTCACCGCTCCGTCGGCGGGCTGCGCGTTGGAGACGATCGGCGGGCCCGGGTTAGGGGAAGGAGGCGGATTGAAATCCCACTTGCCCAAGAAGACCTTGTCGCCGGGCACCGGTCCGATGAGCCTCACCTGGCCGGCAAAGCCGGGTACCGGGGTGATCGGGCTGCCCCCCGACTGCCCGCCAGAACCAGTTCTCCTTGGGATTAGGAAATTGCGAAGACGGTTCGTCGAGCACTCCTCATCACCCGTCGTCGGGTCAACCGGCACGTAAATCCCCGTTTCCCTTTCGAACTCAATCCGCTGGGTGTCTGTGCACGCTCGTGCGGTGGTGAACCTGATCTTGATCGTGTTGTCCCAGACACTCGCCGCATCTCCAATGCCTCGTCCGAGCAGGCACGGAGCGGGGGCGGCCAAGGCCCTAAAAACGCCCTCACGATCCGCCTGAGTTGGTTCCTTGCAGGCTTGGCCGTTGAGCATGGTGTAACGCGGGCTACTGCTGGGGTACTGCGGATCGTTCGGATCCGCGCTCCATCGCGCGACGGAAACAACATTTGCGGGTTCGAACGCCGCGCGTGAGGTGGCGGGCAGCAGAGCCGCGGCCACCAATATGAGAAGAAGCAGCGCGACCACGACGCCCCGGCGACGTGAGATCGGGCGCGCCGAGAGCTCTTCCAGCACCGGGGCACGTAGGCTGCGCCGACGATTCATCTCGGGCACTATGTCACACAGTTCGTGTGGTGGGAAACGTCGGGCAGCACGCGCTGCATCACCCGAGAACCGTGCTCCACACGAGCGTGCCCGCGACGGCGAGCGCCAGCGCCGCAACGGCAACGGGCAGGCCGAGTCGCACGAACTCCCCGAATGAGTACCGGCCAGGGCCCATCACCAGGACGAAGCTCTGGTTGGAGAATGGGTTCGCATACGAAAGGCATGCCGAGGTACCGAGAAGCGCGATCAACGGGAGCGCCGACACCTCGAGTGACGCGGCGACGTCGATGATGACCGGCGTGAGGATTGTCACCGCAGCAGCTGTCGTGACCATGGCCGCGAGCACGACCGCGACGATGGCGATGGTGACCGCAAGCGCAAGGGTTGACGCCGCGCCAAGGCGCGCCACCCCGTCGGCGATCTTTCCGGCCAGCCCGCTGTAGGTAACGATCGCGCCGAGGCCGACGGAACCGGCGAGGATCGCGAGCAAGTTCCAGTCAAGCGCACGGACAGCCGCACGCGGCGTGAGGATTCCTGAGAACACCATCACCAACGCTCCCGCCGCCGCGGCCCACTCCACGGGAACCAACCCCGCCCCGGCGACGGCGACAACCGCCACGAGGATCGAGACAGCCAGTACGGTCCTGGCGGGCTGCGGTGCCCTGCCCGCCGCATCCGTGACCATCGAGACATCATCAAGGTCGCTCAGGTGCGCCTCATCCTCGGCGGTGGCGACGATTGGCATGCCGGGCTCGGCCAGGGTCTGCGCGAGCGGATTCTCCGTTCTCGCGGCGATGACACGGATCGACGGCGCGTGATCATCAATCTCGGAAACGGTTCCGGATGCCGAGGCGCCGAGCGTCATGCCGTACAGGCGCTGGTTCGGCTGGCCCAGGCGCGGGTTCTTCCAGAGGGCACCAATACCCGCCCTCGTCGAGCGATACACAACGGTGTCGCCCGGGGAGAGAGTCTCCGTCACATCGACGATGGCATCACCCCGGATGATCCCGATTGCGCGGTACTCGCTCGTTGCGAGCAGGCCGAAGTCGGCCAAGGCGCGTCCGACGATCAGCGCCGCATCGTTGATCGGTATCTCCACCCGGAACGGCATGGCGCTCGGCTCCGGCAGCGAACCTGCACCGATCAATCGTGGGGCAAGGAGGACGAGCGCGGCAACCACCGCGATGAAGGCTGGCAGGGCCACCGGGAGGAACGAAAACATGGTGATGTCCACGCCCTGGTCACCGGCGATTGAGGCGATGAGCAGGTTCGAGCTGGTGCCGATGAGCGTCAAGGTACCGCCGACAGCCGCCGCGAAGGCGACCGGCATGTAGATGCGCCGCGCGGAAACACCGGATCGCTGCTCGAGTTCGCGTGCCGCCGGGATGGACATGGCCACGATCGGCGTGTTGTTGATGAACGCGGACGCAAGACCCAGGGGTGCGAGCAGCCGCACCAGTGCACCGCGAGCGGTTGACACCCCGGACAGCACCCGGAAGGTGACGCGTGACACGACCCCGGTCTGGACGACGCCACGAGCGACCACGAGCATGGCGGCGACGGTCATGACTCCCGTAGAGGAGAAGCCACTCAGGAGCTCCGACGACGGAGCAACGCCCAGCAGTCCCGCAAGGGTGAGCGTCACAACGAACGCGATCACGCCGGGAACCTGGCCGCTGGCAAGCGCGATCAGGCAACCGATGACCAGGACAAGCGCGACGATCATCGCGGGCGGCTCTGGCCGATGGCGGGGCTATGCACTACGCGAGTCCTGCAATGCCATCGGCGAGCAGCTTCACCCCGAAGATGATGAGGATGGTGATGGTGATGCCATCACTGTTTCGCTCCATCCAGACTCGCAGCGCACCCAGCGCGGAATCAGCTCGGCGCCCGAGCACGAGGTAGATGACGAAGGGAACGATCACGCCGAGGCTCGCTACCACGGCAAAGGTGACGGCCACAATCCACTGGTCGGGCACCGAGAGCCCGCTCGAGACAATCGTCGCACCGGCGGCAAGGCCGAGGAGGAGGTTCTTCGGGTTTATGCCCGCGAGGAGCGCTCCCAGCCCGGCCGCTTTTGCGGGCCCCATCTGTGCGAGGCCGGACATCCATGCGGGCGGCTCGCTCTCGTCATTGCCCTGCGCTCGCGCCTGCGTGATCTTCCTGACGGCGAGGATGAGCAGCAGTGACCCCAGCACGACCTTCGTCCACAGCGCCCAGCGCGGGGAGTCGTCCGGGGCAGCGAGTCCGAAGATGAGCGCGGCGGCCACCACGCCCATCGTCCCGGTGAGCCAACCCGTGGTGAAGGCAGCCCCCAGGGCACGGCCACGGCCGCCCATCAGGAGAATGACGAGCGCGATGATGGCTGCGGCGCTCGCGACGATGGCGAGTGCGAGCGGCAGAACCTGCGCGATTACCTGTCCCATGTGAACGGCCTCCTTGCCGATGTGTTTTGTGCCCGCCTAGAGATAGCCGTGACCCCGGAGCCAGCGCAGCGAAAGGGCACCCCACGCCGGCGGGAGGTAGTACGTGATGAATCGGAAGATCAGTGCAACCGACGCCGCGGTTGTGGCGTCAACCCCCACGGCGATCAGGCATGCGGTGTAGCCAGCCTCTGCCACGCCGATGCCCCCGGGCACCGGCGCGATGCCGGCGAACAGGCTCACCACCGTGTTGATGAGGACGATCTGGATGAAGGGGGCCGATCCCCCGAACGCGTGCAGGACCATCAGGAGCACCACGGCCTGGACGAGTTGAGCCCCGACATTGCCCAGGAACAGCAGGAGGATCTTCTTCGGCTGCGACAGGATCCCGGCGGCAGCCCTGAGTTGCTCCCATGCGCCGCGGATTGCGACCCGCGCCCCGGTGAGAAGCCGTTGGGCGAGCTCGCGGCCCTTCGCGGATACCACCGCGTAGACCAGCGCGATGCCCATGAGCGCAACGAATAGGACGGTGATGGTGAGCAGCGCTGAGTGCTGTCCCCCGCCCACCCCGCCAAACACATCCACGCCGGATCCGAGCGTGGCAAGCCCAAACCCGATGATCACAAGCAGGAGGGCGACCTGCACGAGGAAGCCTGCGATGGTGTCGATGGCCCCCACCGACACTGCCCGCACGGGCCCGAGGCCAAAGCGCCGGAAGTACGTGATCGACAGCGCCGCGCGGGCCGCCGATCCCGGCATGGCCAGTGATGCTGCCTGGATCCCGTTCTGGAGCACGACTGACGGCCAATACGGAATGCGTGAACTGCACGCCCCAACGGTCGACATGCCGAAGAACAGGGGTATTGCGAGCGACACGACAAGAGCGGCCGCAAGGACGCCCAGTTCGGCATTCCCCAGTTCGCGAAACACCGCCACGAAGTCGACGCCCGTGACCAGTGCATATACCCCGAACAGCAGGAGGCCGCCGACAACGAAGGATGTTGCCGCCTGGCGATCAACCAGGGCGAGTCGTACGCCGCCGGTGTCGTCCACTCCCATGCGACGGCGCAGGTCGGCGGCCGTCCAGTCAGCGCGCGAAAGGGCTCGTGCATCGTCTGCATCGAGGATCGCGGACTGGACGTAGCCACCGAGGTCGTGCAGGGCGCCAGCACCCATGTGCAGCCGTGCGTAGTCCACTGCCGCTCGGGGACCGACCCTGAGGGCGAGCGAGATGAGAAGTCGTGCCCGGTCGATCTGCCGCTGGGCCGGGTCATCGCGGTAGGCCGCCTCACGGAACGACGTGAGCAGCACTTCGCCACCGGCATCCACGGCGACGGCTCGCAGGTCAATGGCTCCATGGACCATGCCGCATTCATGAAAAAGGTCGAGCGCGTTCCAGGCGCGCGGCATCAGGTCGTGGACGTCCTCGGGGCCGAGAACGGCAAGCGCCCGGCCACCCGGGGGGCTGATGACAGCCGCGTCGCCTGTGGCTGACGAGGCGACCCCGAGCACCTGCACGACCGGGGCGCCTGCAGCCGCTGCCACCAGCGACACTGCGGCCTCGTGATCTGCCTCGGCCAGGCGACCGCGCGGAAAGCGCGGCCGAACCGCACGCGACCTGAGCGACCGCCAGAAGATGATGACCGCCTGGGAGTCCCACGAATCCCGCAGGAACAGCTGGACCAGGCGCTCGGCGCCATCTGACCGCCGGATGATGACGGCAGTCGCTCCCGGGCGCGACTGGTCCGCGATGGCAACGGCGTCACCATCGATCCCGAGCCCCGCGAGAGCGCGCTGGACGACACCGAGGTCGGGATTCCCGACCGGCGAGCCCAGAAGCAGATGGGTGATGGCGGCCGCGACGATGCCGATCAGCATCGCCGCGACCACTGCATCCACGCCGAAGCTCGTGAGGATGGCGCAGGCGATGAACGCCGCCCCCTCCAGCATGCGACTGAGGTACCGCCATGGCCGGGCGAGCGTGGGGGAAAGAGCACTGACGACCGCAACCGCCGGGCCGAGCGTGGCAATCACCACGACGCCGCCGGCTTCTACCTCGGACCAGCCCGCCACCGGCAGCCCGGCCCAGCTGGCACCGCCGGCCATGACCATCGCGATCGCCACGGCACTCAGGGCCTGGGTCGCACGCACAGCGCGGCCGGGGTCGACAGCCGCCGCCGCGAGGAGCAGCACGGCCCATACGGCGAGCAGGGCGGGGAGCACGAGCAACGCCGCGCGTGCGGTTGGCCCCACGCCGGATATTCCGTCACCGACATCGAGCCCAGCTGCTTCGATCAACCAGACAAGGCCCAGCAGGACCACGCCGACGACGACGCTGACGATGTCCGTTGGGTGCCGTACCCGCTCCGTCGAAGGTGGACGGGAGAAGAGCGGCCCGAATGACGCGCGGTGGGCCAGGCCGCCTCTGCGCGCATTACGTTGCCCCGGCATGTGCGACATATTGTCAGGTTCGCGAGCACGGAACCGGTGGGTCTGCCCTGGAACGCTCGGCTTGTAACCTTTTCGGTACGCGGGTACCGATATTCACCCCTCCGGGTGGTGCGGAGGCCCGCCGGTGCCGCGACGGTCCCCGTGGCATCACCCCCGACAAGGAGCCCGGAGCATGACGTACCGACCTCGTAACCTCATCGCCGCCGGCGCCGCGGGCGGCCTCGCCCTGCTGGCCCTGCCCACGTCGGGCCTGGGTGCCGCCGGCATCGACTGGCAGATGCGCACCAGCCCGGGCGGCACAGGACCCCTGGTGTCGGCCGCCTACGGCAACGGCACGTTCGTCGCAATTGGCGAGGGACCCACTCAGGTGATCACGAGCACCGACGGTGTGACGTGGACCCCCCGGTCCCTTGGCACCATCGGTGCGAACTGGGTGGCGGTGACCTATGGCGGCGGGCAGTTCGTGGCCACCGCATGCGACGGGAACCCGTCCACCGCGAAGGTGATGACAAGCCCCGACGGCATTTCATGGACGCTCCGCAACGCCAGCTCCAATACCTGCTGGGGCAGTGTCGCCTACGGCGCCGGGCGGTACGTCGCCGGCAGCCCCTTCGGCGACATGATGAGCAGCACCGATGGCATCACCTGGACCGCCGGTTCCTCACCCGGTGCGCAGGTGCAGGGCGTCGCCCATGGCGCCTCGGGCTTCGTCGCGGTCGCGAACAACGCCCCGTACGTGCAGACGAGCCCGACGGGGACCGACTGGACCGCCCAAGCAGCGCACGCTTCGGCGTGGGGCTCGGTTGCGCATGGCAACGGCCAGTACGTCGCGGTGTCATCGTCGCCCGGCGATGACCGGGGCGTGATGAGCAGCGTGAACGGCCGCACCTGGATCCGGGGCTTCGAGCCCGGCGGCGCCGATCGTCGGTGGGCCGGGGTCACCCACGGAAGCGGCCTCTTCGTGGCGGTGGCAGGGCGACACGGGGGCCAGGCCGACGTGATGACCTCGCCCAACGGCATCACCTGGACCGACCGGAACGCCCCGGATAGGCCCTGGACGGCAGTGACCTACGGCGGCGGCATGTTCGTCGCCGTCGGGCAGGGCGGCGAGGTCATGACCTCGGGCACCTACACCCCGCCGCCCGCCGCACCTCCCACCACAGGTGC